>JACQOC010000030.1 GCA_016202785.1 Candidatus Aenigmatarchaeota archaeon | reverse complement strand
CGCCGGCCGGCACCGGCAGCAATGAATCCATTGGCAACAGCACCGGCAATGCGACGACCGGCAGCAGCAGTTCCACCGGAGGACACAATGCAACGGAAGGCAACAGCAGCGCACCGTATCCAGAAAGCGCGGCCGGCCATCTGCTGCTGTCTGAAGTCTATTACGACACGCCAGGCAGCGACAACGACGAGGAATGGCTGGAGCTTTACAACCCGACCGCAGCCGCCATCGATATTGGCGGCTGGCAGCTGCGCGACAACAACGGCATTTTCACCTTCCCGACCGGCACGCTAGTTGAGGCCGACGCATACTTGGTAGTGGCAAGGAACGCGACCGGCTTCACCGTCCTGTTTGGCGTGCCGCCGGGCCTGGCCGGCCTGTCTCTGAGCCTGGGCAATTCCGGCGACGTGCTGCGCTTGCTGGACGGCAGCAATGAAGTGGACATGGTCGCTTGGGAAGGCCATGTGGCCGGCTGGGAGGTCGGCGCATCCACCGGCACTTCCCTCCAGCGCTCGCCGGCGGCAACCGACACCGACACTGCCGCTGACTGGCTGGGCAATGCCGTTCCCGGGCCGGGCATGGGCAGCGCGCCATCTGCCCTGCAACCGGACCAGACGTTCAGCATTACCGTGCAACCGGGCTGGAACTTAATCTCGCTGCCGCTGCAACCTGCCGACGCGGCTATCGCCAACGTGCTGGGCGGCATCAGCTACGACAAGGCGATGACCTACTATTCCAGCACCTGGCAGGTGCATGAACCGGCCAATCCCGGGGCCAGCACCCTTACCAGCATCGATGCCGGCAAAGGCTACTGGATAAGGGCCACCGCATCCGGCACGCTTACCGTTACCGGCACCGCTGCTGCCAACCTGAGCATAAGCCTGGAACCCGGCTGGAACCTGATCGGCTACCCGTCGCTGGTGGCGCGCGACATCAGCACCGGCCTGGCCAGCATCGCCGGCCAATACAGCTCGGTGATGACCTACAGCGCCGCGCTCTCCGCCTGGAAGACCTATAACCCGGACTTTGCCGAGTTCAGCGACCTGACCGCGTTCGAGCCGGGCAAAGGCTACTGGATCGACATGGACAGTTCGGCCACCATAACCTTTGGCTAACGAATGGACTGCCTGGGTAATGCTGGCGTAGTGCTTTATTTCGGCCAATAAAAAACTTCAGTCGAATCTTCGCTTGCATGAAAGCCCTGCTCGCCGTGGTCCTCTGCCTGGCAGCGACTGCCGCATTAGCGCAAGCCCTGCCGCCGATCCCCTATGTTGCAGCCGGCAACGCCACTATCGCCGGCAGCCCGGCCGCTCCGGGCAATGTCATCTTCGCCAAGGTCGGCAACCTGACCGTCGGCCAGTTCGAGGTGAAGGATGCCGGCCGCTACGGCTTCATGTACATCGGCCGGGACGACCCTGACACGCCGGTTTTGGAAGGCGTCCGGGACAACGAATCGGTCGATTTTTACGTCAATGAAGCGCTGGCCCAGGCCCGCGTGCTGCGGCGTGCCGGCTACCCGGAAGTGGTCGATCTGCAGGTTACCGCGGCCTGCCAGCCCAGCCTGCAGCTGGCGGCCATTGGCAGCGCAATGCCCGGCAGCAATGTCAGCATAACCGGCAGCATTTCCTGCCAGCTGGACGGCCTGGTGGCCATCCGCATGGCCGGCCCGGGCAATTTCTCCCGCCAGGCAGCGGCCGCGCCCGCGGCCAGCAGCTTTGCCTACCTGCTCCAGCTGCCGTCCGGTGCGGTGCCGGGCACCTACATCGTAGAGGCGGCATATGGCCCGGCCACCAACGCCACGCTGTTCAGCGTCGCCGACTGCCAGGACTTGGACCATGACGGCTACCTTGCCGGCCTGGGTTGCCTGCCGCTGGACTGCGACGACAACCGCAGCGCAATAAACCCGGGCCGGCAAGAGGCGTGCAACGCTATCGATGACGACTGCGACGGCCGGATCGATAACGCCGGCTTTGAGCCATTGCGCCAGCAGTGCGGCGTGTCTGACATCGGGGCCTGCCGCTACGGCACCCAGCAATGCAGCCTGGGCGCCTGGTCGGCCTGCCTGAACGCGATCTACCCGTCGGACGAGAGGTGCAACGCCATCGACGACAACTGCAACGGCAAGGTCGATGAGGGCAACTGCCTGCCCGTGGCCGCGGTAACCGGCATTGTCCAGCCGGCAGCCAGCGAGCCGGCAACCGTTGCCTGCCGCGCGAACTGGGCCTGTTCCGCCTGGTCCGAATGTTTAGACGGCTTCCAGCAGCGCAGCTGTTCCGACCAGGCCGGATGCAACGCCACGCTGGCCAGCCCGGCCCTGCGCCAGCCCTGCCTGCCGCCCGCTACCGCAAACGACAGCAGCCCGGCCGACCCGCTGACCGGCATCGTCAAGCCGCAGCCGCTACCGGAAACGGCAGACCGCAGCCCAGTGCTGCTGTTCTTTGCCGCGTTTGTGCTGGCCGTCTTTCTCATCGCAGGGTTAAGCTACATGGTGGCGCTGCGCTAAGCGTCAAACTCCAAAATCCCGTACTTGACCTTGACCTGGTAGCCGCTCTTCTTCAGCAGGCCCAGAACGCTTTTGGCGTTGCCCTGGCCCATCTGTTCTAGCAACGCTTCCATCGCCAGCAACGGGTTCTTGACGTCGACGGTGATCGCTTTCCCGTCCAGCTTGATTTCCGCGGCCTGCTTGCCCTGCACCTCGATGAACAGTCCGGCCTTGCCCTTCAATAAGCCCTGCAGCAGGATTTCCGTCAGTCCCATACGTAGGTCTCGCGCACCGGCATCGGTGCAAGGATCATTTCTTCTTTTTCGCCGGCTCTCCCGGGATGAACGTCATCTGCACCTTGCCGTTCAGCTCCACGCTGGAAGTTCCCAGGTGGATGTGCACGCCGTCCAGGTTCAGCGTGGCCTTAGCCTCCTTGCCTTCCAGTACCTTGAGCACGGCGTTCATCAGCTGTTCCTTGTCGCGTATCAGGTCGATGCCCATGCATCTTATTACCCGGCGCATATAATAATCTACTGTCGCCACGCCATCCGGGCGCCATCGCTTTTATGGTAGTCGAGAAAATCGTCGTCGGCCGGGACCGCGAGGACCTGAGGAAGTTTGGGGCGCGTGGCACTGCCTTCATCGGCAAGCACATCGTCGGCAGCGGCGAGCAGGCGCACCTCACCAACCCGATTCAGATCGACGTGGTGCGGCCGCATGTCATCCTGATTTGCGGCAAACGCGGGACCGGCAAGTGCGTCGAGGAGAACACTCTCCTGACACTGACCGACGGCCGGCAAGTGATGATCAAAGACCTTGAAAAAAAGCAGACGGCAATAATGGGCCTTGATGGCCGGCTTAAGGTATCGAAGCTGGAACGGACTGAATTCTATCGTAGGCAAGTCGCCAAGCTGCTATTGATAAAGACCAGAAGCGGCCGCCGGATTAAGATGACACATGAGCATCCCCTCCTTACCATCAGGGGCTGGGTACCGGTGCGGGAGTTGCGTATCGGCAGCCGGATCGCCTGCCCGCGGAAAATCGAGGCTTTCGGCAACTTGCCGATCGAGCCGCATAAGATAAAGCTCTTGGCCTATCTCATTGCCGAAGGCCATATGAGCCGCAGTTTTGTCCTGTTCAGCAACACTGACGAAAAGATTTTGAACGAGTTTTTCGGAAGTGTGGGAAGTTTCGACGGCAGTCTCAGGATATCCCCGCATAGCAAGCCTGGATGCTATCGAGTGACCCAGTACGACAAGGATTATTTCGAACGGGATGGGAAAGGCCGGATAAGCAAACCCAAGACCTCCATCAAACGCTGGATCGATGAGCTCGGACTGAACAAGTTGTCCGGCGAGAAATTCGTACCAGAGCAAATACTCTGTTCCAGCAAGGAAAACATCTCGCTGTTTCTGAACCGGCTGTTCAGCTGCGACGGCAGCATATATGAGGCCCATCCGGCCCAATGGGAAGTCTCATATTCGTCCAAATCCGAGGTTCTGGCGCGGCAGATTGCCCACCTACTATTGAGATTCGGCATACTCTCAAAACTTAGGCAAAAAAACAACAAGCTGGGCGGAAAGGTTTTCGAGAGTTTTGAGGTGGTGGTCGGTTCGGATAATGTGGAACGTTTTGTCGATGAGATAGGGTTCTTCGGCAGGAAAGAGGAGGTGGCCAAGCGATGTCAGGCCGCGACCGCTGCTATGAAGCGCAACCCGAACACCGATACGATACCAAAGGAGATATGGGATATGTATCGGCCGGAAAGCTGGGCGATGATTGGCAGAAAGCTGGGCTATGCGGTCGCCAAAGCGGCGCGAAGCAGCGTCAACTATTCGCCGTCCCGGGATAAGCTACTGAAGATGGCCATGGCTGATGGCAACATCTGGCTCAAGCGGCTTGCGGAATCCGACATCTTCTGGGATGAGATTACGATGATTGAGGAACTTGAGGGAGATTTCACCGTCTGTGACATCAGCGTTCCCGATGCGCACAACTTCCTGGCCAACGATATCATCGTGCACAACTCGTATACCGGGGCCGTCATCGCCGAGGAAATCGCCCTGCTGCCCAAGGAAGTCAAGCAGAACCTTTCCGTGCTGATGATCGACACCATGGGCATCTATTGGTCGATGAAGAACCCGAACGACCGGGACGCCAGCCTGCTGAAGGAATGGGACATGGCGCCCAAGGCGATGGCGGTCAAGCTGTTCGTGCCGAAAGGCTACATCGGGGAATACAAGGAGGCGGGCGTGAGAGTCGACGCCCCTTTCACTTTGCCGTGCGGCGAGATCACGTCCATGGACTGGATACTGACGTTCGGCTTCTCGCTCCTCGACCCGCACGGCATCGCGATTGACCGGGCGGTCAAGACCGCCCGCGAACGGTTCGACGCTGCCTACGCCATCGACGAGATCATCGCTGCGGTCGAGGCCGACCCGCGCACCGAGAAGGCGGTGAAGGATGCAGTCGTTAACCGTTTCCTGACCGCCAAGGACTGGGGCATCTTCGAGAAGCAGGGCACTTCCATCTATGCCATGCTGGCGCCCGGCGCGGTTTCGGTCATCGACGTCAGCCATTACATGCGCGTCTCGGCCGGCTGGTCGGTGCGCAGCATGGTAGTCGGCCTGTTGGCCCGGCGCATTTTCCAGGAGCGCCTGATGGCGCGCAAGACCGAGGAGTTCGAGGCCATGACCGGCGAGAAACGCAAGAGCATACCGATGGTGTGGCTGATCATGGACGAGGCGCACCAGTTCCTGCCTAGCCAGGGCGAGACCGCGGCCAGCGAGCCGTTGCACACGCTGATCAAGGAGGGCCGCGAGCCGGGCATCAGCCTGGCGCTCATCACGCAGCGGCCGAACAAGCTGCACGAGGACGCCTTGGCGCAATCCGACCTGATCATCTCGCACCGGCTGACCTCCCGGTCCGACATCGAAGCCTTGCGCAGCATCATGCAGACCTACGTTTTGGACGACGTCCAGCAGCTGATCAACTCCCTGCCGCGCAGCAAAGGCGCCGCCATCGTTTTGGACGACAATTCCGAGCGCCTGTACGCCATCCAGGTGCGGCCCAGGCTGAGCTGGCATGCCGGCGGCTCGCCAGTGGCGATAAAGGAGACCGGGATATTGGGATGAAATTTGAGCTGGGAAAAAAGAATAGACAGAAAAAAAGATTGGTAGAAAACTTATTTCTTGGTGCAATCATCGGCACCTTTTCTTTGATGGGAACTTTTGTCGGGAGTTATATATGGTGGTTGCAGCTTCAATATCCAGAGACTGTGCACCAATTCGGAATTGTGGCGACAGTTGGCTTTTTTGCGACATTTTTATTTATTTTTAAATTATTTTCTAAAT
>JACQOC010000028.1 GCA_016202785.1 Candidatus Aenigmatarchaeota archaeon | reverse complement strand
GGTCTGACATGGACGAGCAATTGCCCAAGTGGATGAAGGCGATGAAGGAGATACTTGAGCAGATTGAGATAGAGCGCAAGAAAATGAAGCCCTGATTGACCTTGGCAATGAATTCTCTTCAGATAATGCTTTTAAGTTCAATTCTCGAATTATTAGCTATCAAGTTTGGTCGCAAAGGGACTGCTTTGGCTGTAACCTTTCCATGGATGGGCTCTGAACTGGGCGGTTAAAGCCCTGTGCGAGGATTGAACTCGCGACCTTTGCCTTTTCGTTCTTTGGCCCAGCATGCTGGAACCGCTACCAAGGCAACGCTCTACCAGACTGAGCTAACAGGGCGCTTGCGCCTTAGATTATTAGCCAAGCATTATAAATAGTATGGCCGGCCGGCGCATTGCAACGCATGACACAACCTGCATCGTGGTGCGCAAGGACGGCAAGCTGCTGCTGGTGCAGCGCAAGCACCGGCCGGAAACCGGCTATTGGGCCCTTCCCGGCGGCCACCGGGAGCGCGACGAAAGCATCCGGCGCTGCGCCGAGCGCGAAGCGCAGGAGGAAATCGGCCCGGCGGCCGTCAACCCAAGGCCTTTTTTCACCTTCACCCATGACATCGATATTGGCCATAGGCACCGCTGCCACGTGTTTCACGGCCGGCTGGCCGGCCGGCCGCGGGCCGGCAGCGATGCGGCTGCGGCCAAGTTTGTTGCGCTGCCGGTAATGCGCAGGCTGGAGCTGACCCATTACACTAAGCTCATCATCAACCGCATGCTCGAGCACGGCTTGCTATGATCAGGCTGGTCGCCTTTGACTTTGACGGCGTGCTGGTCGACAGCGCGCAAGAATGCTATGTTACCGCGCTGGCCGCCTTCCGCAAACTGGGCGGCCGGCTGGCCGACACGCCCAAGGCCAGGAGGGCGTTCCAGGCTGCGCGCCGCTTCGTGCTAGTTGGGGAAGATTTTTGGCCGGTCCTGGAAGCCATCGAAGCCGACCCGGACGTGGATTTCGCCAGGCTGGCGCAAGCTGATTTCAACCGGCTGAAGCGCCGGCATGCGCCTGGCCGGCAGCGCTTTGCGAACGAGTTCTACCATGCCAGGTGGCGCATGATGCACGGCGATTTCCAGAAATGGGCGGGATTGCAGGCCATTTATCCGGGCATGCAGCAGGCGGCCAACTGGGCGGCACGGCGTTGGCAGGCCGTCATCCTTACCGCCAAGGACAAAAAGTCGACGGTACGCTTGCTCGGCCATTTCGGCATTAAAATCGGACCAGAGCGGATCATCAGCAAGGAAAGCCGCGGCAGCAAGACCGCCAAGCTGCTGCGGCTGGCACGCCAGCAGCGGCTGCGGCCCGGCGAAATATTGCTCGTCGAGGACATGGCGGCAAATGCGTTGGCCGCACGGCGTTTTGGTTTCCAGGTTGCGCTTGCCGCTTGGGGCTACGCCAGCCAGGAACAGCTGCGGCAGGCACAAGCAGCGGGCATCCCGATACTGCGAAACGGCAATAAGCGTGCGCAGCTGGAGCGCATCATCCGCAGCACCGCCTGATATTAAGGATAAGCACAATTATTGGCATGGTGGCCGTCTCAGCGCCGGGAAAGGTCCATTTGATTGGCGAGCATGCGGTAGTGTACGGCAAGCCGGCCATCCTGGCCGCAGTCGGCAAGCGCTGCCGCGTGACCGCGGAACCGTCGGACCGGGTAATCTTATCCGACTGGCTTGGCACTGACATTGCTACAACTCCGGCCGCCGCGCAGGGCCTGGCCGGCAAGCTGGCCGGTATCTGGCAGGACGGCAATGCCAACAACGATTTCTCCAAGCTGTTTGCCCTGACCAAAGGCCGGCCCGACCAGTTCCTGCTGGCAGCCATCGGCAGCAGCCTGAACGATTTGGAGATTGCGGGCGGCATCCGGCTGCACGCCGATTCGGAAATAACGCCGGGCGCCGGCCTGGGCAGCTCGGCCGCCCTGGCCGTCGCCGTCCCCAAGGCCATCGCTGCAGCCTACGGGCAAGCATTGCCGAAGGAAAAAAACAACGCCATGGCCCTGGCAATCGAGCGTTACCAGCACGGCCGGCCCTCGGGCGGGGACAATTCCGCATGCTGCTATGGCGGCTTGGTGTGGTTCGAGCAAGGGGCGGTGCGTACCCTGGAAAAAGAGGTCCCGTACCGGCTGGAAAACTTCGTCATGGTGCACTTCAAGCGGAACAATACTACGGGCGAGCTGGTGCAGAGAATAAGAGGTTTGGACCAGGTTTTTCGAAACGCCCGGCTAGACGAGATCGGCAGGGCCACTTACATGCTTCGGGAAGCGCTGCGCAAGAAAGACTTTGGCGCGATGGCGGAAGCGATGAACATTGCCCAGGCCAGCCTTGCCCAGCTCGGAGTCAGCACGCCGGAAATTGATCGGCTGGCCGCAACCGTAACCGCGCTGGGCGGCGGCGCCAAATTGTCCGGCGCCGGCGGCGGCGGCATGGTGCTGTGCTGGCACGCGGATAAGGACAGCTTGCTGCGCGCCATAACCGACTTAGGTTATCAGCCGGTGGAAACAGAGCTGGGCGCCGAAGGCGTGCGCGTGGAAGCCTAACTGTTATATAGGCCGGGCCAGCAAATGTATATCCATGGTCGTCAGGCTTATTCTGGTGCGGCACGGGGAGACCGACTGGAACGTGAAAGGCCTCATCCAGGGCGACAGCAACCGTTCCCGCCTTACCGTAAAGGGAAAGAACCAATGCCGAAAGCTGCGGCCCAAGATCGCGAAGCTGGAGATAGCTGCAGTCTATGCCAGCCCGTTGCAGCGCGCCTTGGAGACGGCCCGGCTGATCAGCCCGGCCGGCCGGCCGATCCGGGCCAGGAACGAGCTGCGCGAACGCCATTTCGGCCGGGTGGAAGGCAAGTCCTTTGCCGCATTCATCCGCGGCAACCGCAAGCGCTGGGCCGAGTGGAGCCGGAGCAGGGAGCTGCCGGACGTGCCTGGAGTTGAAACCATACCCAGGCTGCAGCAGCGGGCGATGCGCGCGGTGCTGGGAATAGCGAAGCGCCAGCGCAACAAAAACATCCTCATCGTCACCCATGGCGCTTTCATCCGTTACCTGATAGCAAGGGTGCTGAAGCTGCCGCTGCCGAAAGTGAGCGAGATCAACCCGGCCAACTGTTCGGTAAACGTCATCGAGATCAATAGCGCGATAACTGAGCGCAACATGCGGGTCGTTGCGGTCAACGGCCGGCGCCTGCGGCCGGGGTTAAGGCGGCGCGGCTGATATTTATTGCCAGAGCGCCAAATTCCAGCATGAAGGCCAGCGCCAGCGCCAATTCCAACATAGCTTTGGTGAAGTACTGGGGCAAACGGGATGCGAAGCTTTTCCTGCCGCACAACGGCAGCATCTCCATCACGCTCGACGGGTTAAACACCCACACCACCTGCGCGTTCTCAGACAAGCTGGCGGGTGACAAAGTAGATATAGACGGCAAGGCCGTGCAAGGCGCAGAGCTCAAGCAGGCCAGCGCTTTTCTGGACATCATTCGGGGCATGGCCAAGACCAAGGCCAGGGCAAGGGTGGTAAGCAAAAACAATTTCCCGGCCGCGGCCGGCCTGGCCTCCTCGGCCAGCGGCTTCGCCGCTTTGGCCCTGGCGGCGGGCAAGGCGGCCGGCCTTAACCTTGACCAGAAGCAGCTAAGCTTGTTGGCCCGGCGCGGCTCCGGATCGGCATGCCGAAGCATCTACGGCGGCTTCGTCGAGTGGCAGAAAGGCAGCAAAAGCGACGGTTCTGACAGCCATGCCATCCAGCTGGCCAAGCCAACCCACTGGCCCGAGATCAGGGTGATAGCGGCCATCACCTCGCGCCAGGCGAAGAAAATCAAGAGCCGCGCGGGCATGGCGCAGACGGTAAGCACTTCGCCGTTCTACCCGGCCTGGAAAGCGACCGTTGAGCAGGACCTGGACGGCATGCGCCAAGCGGTCATGGCCAAGAATTTCCGCATGCTCGGCCAAATCGCAGAGCACAACTGCCTGAAGATGTTCGGCACCATGATCACGACCAAGCCGGCCATACTCTACTGGAGCCCGAAGAGCGTGGAGATTCTGCACGCGGTCATGGGCTGGCGGGAAGAAGGGCTGGAATGCTATTTCACCTGCGACGCCGGGCCGCAAGTGAAGGTGCTGTGCTTGGCCAGGGATGAGAAGGAAACAAGCCAGCGCTTGCTGGCATTGCAGGACATCGAAATCATTGTTTCACGGCCTGGCGGCGATGCGCATACTGTCAGCCGGCATCTTTTTTGAGGCTAGGACTCTAGAGCATCGGCCAGCGCGCACGCCAGGTCAAGTAGTTTGCGCAGGTACGCTGCATCCGACGCAATGCTGTCGGTGTAAACTGTCACGCCACCATTATCCGAAGTACAGCCGATATTGTCTGCTATTATCGACAGTTTAGTCAGAACTTCGCGCTTGAAAATTCGTGCAGCATGAGCTGTCGGCTTGATTTTGAAGATGAATCTTTCATCAAGATCGTGGCCTACCTTTACGTCCTGTGTGCCGGCTTTTTTCAGAGTTTTCTGCAACAGGCCTTCGCTGTAGATGCTAAAATCGATGTGATATGGGTTTTGGCATGCCACAAAAACTATCGAATTCATTCCGTACGCGCGCGGATATATGCCAACTTCAACCGGTCTTTTTCCATAGGTACCGGTCATATCTGGTTCAGAAAAGAAATTGTCATGCTTCATGGTCAGCCCCAGCAAAGATGCCAATTTCTGCAAATTCTTAGTTTTCCTTGCATTGCCGTAGGCTCTAGCGCCAAGATAAACGATAAGGCCCGCGGCTAAGAAAGACACGGTTATTAGCCAATCACCACCTTCTGTTATCACCCCAAAGGCGATGAGCCCTAAAAGCAGGACAGACGACGCTGCAGTTATAATGTTTAGCCTCTTGATCTTAATATCCAGATTATCCGTAACGGCTTTCAATCCAATGTTATTTATGCCTGTCATTTAAAGAAAGACATGATCGCTGTCCGGGCACCTGGCAAGCTGTTCATCGCCGGCGAGTGGGCCGTGCTGGAGAAGGGCAGCCCCGGCATCGTGGCGGCGGTCGATAAGTACGTGTTCGCTGAAATAGCGAAAAGCGGCAGAATAGAGGTTTCCGTCGATGATTTCGGCATAACGGGTGCGGTAGCTGATTTTGACGGCTCCGAATTGTCTTGGCATGGAGGCCTGGGCAAAGAGCAGGAAGATCGGCTCAAGTTCGTCAGGGCCGCCATCGAGGCCAGCCTGCAATACCTGGGCCAGCACCAGCCGTTCCAACTGCGCACCTACGGCAAGGAAATGCAGCAAATGGTCGGCGGCCGGAAGCAGAAAATCGGTTTCGGCTCCAGCGCCGCTTCCGTGGTCGCTATCGTTACCGCCATCCTTGCCTTCCACGGCCGTGAGATAAAAACCAAAGGCGCAAAGGACACCATATTCAAGCTTGCGGCCATCGCCCATTACTTGGCGCAGGGCAAGTCCGGCTCCGGCTTCGACATCGCGGCCAGCGTGTACGGCGGTTATTTTCTCTACACGCGCTTCGATGCCGAATGGCTGGCAGGCGAGCTGGCAACCGGCGGTGTTAAGCAAGTTGTCGATAGCGCTTGGCCCGGCCTGCTGGTGGAAAAGTTGGAAGGGCTAGATGGCATGCAGTTGCTGGTGTGCTGGACCAAGGAAGAGGCCGATACGCGCACCATGGTGCAGCAGATGCAGGCCTTCAAGGCTGCCAACCCGACTGGCTACCATGGCGTTATCTCCTCCATTGGCGCGTGCGTAGCCAAGCTGGCCGAATCTTGGCAGAGGGAAAACCGGCAGGCGATAACTGAACAGCTCAGGCAGAATCGCAGGCTGCTGGCCGAACTGACCGCGAAAAGCGGCGTGCCGATCGAAACCGGGCAATTGAAGGCGCTGGCCGAGATTGCCGAACAGCATGGCTGCGCCGGCAAATTGTCCGGCGCCGGCGGTGGCGACTGCGGGATTGCCGTGTGTTTTGACGCGCCGGCTGCGGCCGCGGTAACCAAGGGATGGAAAGCCGCCGGCCTGCACCCGCTCAAAGTCAGCGCCAACCAGGCCGGGGTGGCGCAGGTTTAGCGATTAAATACCGGCACGACCAAATCTAAGCATGAGCCGCTGGACCACCAAGGAGCGGATGGAGCACATCCGGGAGAAATACTACGAGCGCAAGCGCAAGTGGTTCATCAAGGTCGCGTTCGGCATCATCGCGCTATTGCTGTTCTACTGGCTGTTCACCAGCCTGAAGGCCGGGGAATGGCTGAACGCGGTCGTCGCCTTCATCCTGTTCATCCTGGTGGTCATCCTGGCCATCTTTGTCGTGGACATGCACGAAGACCACCTGGACTGACTAAACTTCCGCCATCCACAGCTCGCGGGCGAGACGGCTGGCCGCCTGGTCGATGAATTTCAGTATGGTTTCGCGCTTCTGCCGCCGCGATTTCCCGTGCCTGGTATCATGGAAGATGCCCCGGTAGATTTCCGCGATTGGCGCCTCGCCCTTGACTATCTCATAGACCTTTGACCGCTCGAGAATCGGGTGGTAGGGAAATATCGGTTCCCTTTCGTTTAATTTCACCAATGCGCTCCTAAACTCGTCATCGCTCTTGTGCTTCTTGAGCAGCTGCCAGATATCCTCCCGTTTCGGGATGTCGATGGAAGCACGCAGTACGCCCAGCACCTCGCGCAGCGTGCCCGGCCGGTCGGCCAGCACGAAGATATCGCGCGCCGCCGTGAGGCACCTGCTGTTCAGCTCTAGCCAATGGCCGATGATGTCCTGCCGGATTGGATCATAATAGCTTTCCTGGGCCGGCCGCGGGACGCGCGTGCTTTTCCCAGGCTCGCGCAGGAACATGCCCTCAACGGCGTAAAGCGAGTAGCTGCCATCGGTTTCCACGTCGATGGCGTGGCGCACGTCATGGAAATACTTGCGCACCTCGCCGGTGCCGACCACCTGCGTCGGGCTGGTGCCGGCGATCTCATCGGCCGCGGTGGTGTGCTTGACCAGTTTCCAGTCTGTGGCATAGCGCTGGTGGCGCCGGAAAAAGTCGGCCGGCAATTCGTCCGGCAGGCCCGGGAACTCGATGTCCAGGATCTCCACCGGCTCGATTTCCCGGTAAATCTGGACGGTCTCGGCCTTGGGCTGGTGCAACTGGTCGGCCAGGTTGCGGCCCCCGATCTTGATGCGGTGGATCAGGCCGGGGTCGGTGGTGTACGACAGGCCGGGCAGCAATCGCTCATACACCTTGCTGCCGCGGAACCCTTCGGTGCGCAGCTCCCACAGCGTCCAGGACAGGTATCTGATCGGCGCGTCATGGTAGGCCTGGCGCCACTCCCTGGCCAAGTCGCGGGGCGCGACCCAGCCGTCAGCGCTCGCGTCCTCATACTTGCGGATGATGCCGTGCACGAACCGCTTGTATTCTCCCCGGCCTGGCGCTGGAACGCTTCTGGCATTGGCATGGTTACCGTGCATGGTTGGAGTTGCGCTTAAAAACACCCTGCTTGGGGAAGCGTTGTTGAAGGGCGAAAGCCGCAAGAAATAGGAACTACATATGCCGTTGCAGGTCTTTGACCTTGTCCAGCCCTTCCCACGGGAACTCGGGCCGGCCGAAGTGGCCATAGGCTGCGGTCGGGGCGTAAATCGGCCGCCTCAGGTCAAGGCCCTTTATTATGCCCTCCGGCTGAAGGTCAAATTCCTCGCGGATGATCCCAGCCAGATCCTCATCCGTCATCACGCCGGTGCCATATGTGTTGACCGCCAACGACAGCGGGTCGGCGCGGCCAATCACATAGGAGACTTGGATCTCGCATTCCTGGGCAAAGCCGGCCGCGACCACCGATTTCGCTATTTTCCTAAGCATGTATGCCCCCGAGCGGTCAACCTTGGTCGGATCCTTGCCGCTGAACGCCCCGCCGCCATGGCCGGCGGTGCGCTTGTGGGTGCCGCCGCCATAGGTATCCACGATTATTTTCCGGCCGGTAAGCCCGGTATCGCCGGCCGGGCCGCCGATGACGAACTTGCCGGTCGCGTTTATGAAATATTTGGTAGCCCGGTTTACCAGGCCGCCCGCCACCGGCAGTATGACTTCCCGCTTGATGTCCTCCACTATCTGGCCATGCTCGATGCCGTCATCATGCTGGGCAGCGACCACAACCGTGTGGATGCCGATCGGCTTCCCCTGCTCGTTGTATTCCACGGTTACCTGGGTCTTGCCGTCCGGCCGCAGATAAGGGATGATGCCAGCCTTTCTGACCTGTGCCAGCTGCCTTGCCAACTGATGCGCCATGGATATCGGCAACGGCATATATTCGTCGCCTTCCCCGGCGATGGCAAAGCCGAACATTATACCCTGGTCGCCGGCGCCCTTTTCCTGGTACATCCCGTCGCCAGTAACACCCTGGGCTATGTCGGGCGACTGCTCCTTGATAAGGTTGCTGATGGAAATTGTGCGGTAATCCAGCCCATATTCCGGCTTATCATAGCCGATGTCGCACAGCGCTTCGGCAACTATTTTCTGCAGGTCGACATATGCGCTGGTTGTCAGCTCGCCGCCGACTATGATGCTGCTACCGCCGGGAGCGAACACTTCGCAAGCTACCCTGGCCTCCGGATCCTGGTCGAAAACCGCGTCAAGGACGGCGTCGGAAATGCGGTCGCACACCTTGTCCGGATGGCCTTCAGTCACGCTTTCGCTGGTAAACAGGCGCTCAACTGGCATATCTAGTTTGACCGCGGCTAAAATAAAAGCGCACCACTACACTGGTACTGCACTGGAGGCCAAGCGGTTCACAATACCCCCAGCGCCTTGCGCACGAACAGCTTGATCACCGGCGGGAACGGCAGGCTGCCGTTCGGCGAGACAAAGTCGACGGTCTTGGCACCGGGCAGCATATCGTATTTGCGCCGGATGCTAGCCAGGCCTTCCTCGGTGAAGCCGTCGCGGAAGCTGCCCTCGCGTTTGCCTGGCCAATCACCCACGATTTCATAGAACACAATTATGTTGGTGCTGCCGTCCTCGAGCTGCTCGTAGCTGACGTGCGCCAGCGTGGAAGCGGCCATAATAATATTCTCTGCCTGGCCGGCTTATATGCATCGGAAAGCATGTGTAATGGAGGTTATCACTACCATGGAAATCGGTATCTATACCTTCGGCAACCTGTTCGCGGACCGCGACGGCAGCCTGCCGAGCGCCGGCCAGCGGCTGCGCGCGATCGTGAAACTAGCCAAGCTGGCCGACGAGCTGGGCCTTGATGTGTTCGCGGTCGGCGAGCACCACCGGCCGGACATGGCGGTATCGTCGCCGGCAGTCGTGCTGGCGGCCGTCGCCCAGGCCACGGCGAAAATAAGGCTGTCCAGCGCCACCACCGTGCTCAGCACGCTCGATCCGGTGCGCGTGTTCGAGGACTTTGCCACGCTGGACTTGCTTGCGGATGGCCGCGCCGAGCTCTTGGTCGGCCGCGGCTCGTTCACCGAGAACTACGGGCTGTTCGGCTACCGGCTGGAGGATTATGACGAATTGTTCGCGGAGAAACTCGGCCTGCTGCTGGCGCTGAACAAGGGCGCTACAGTAACGTGGCGCGGGAAGTTCCGGCCGGCCCTGCACCATGCGGAGATAAGCCCGCAGCCGGAACGGCCTTTGCCCATATGGGTCGGAGTCGGCGGCACGCCGGAGAGCGCAATCCGGGCCGGCGCGCTCGGCGTGCCGATGAACCTCGCGATTTTGGCCGGCCCGGAGCGGTTCGTGCCGTTCGCCGAGCTGCACCGGACTGCGGCCACACAGGCCGGCCATGTCAGGCCCAAGCTTGCGGTGTCCAGCCACGGCCACCTGGCCGACGACGG
>JACQOC010000025.1 GCA_016202785.1 Candidatus Aenigmatarchaeota archaeon | reverse complement strand
TTGAACAGCACAAACAGGAAGAAGCCCGCTATGATTAGCGACGGCACAATCACCGCCAGGATGACCGATTGGGCAAAGCCCGGCTCGACGTAGTAATTTGGGTAGGATAACGGCACGATGAACACGCTGCCCAGGATGATGCTGGCCATGCCCGCTATGCCAAACACACCAAAGCCGGGCGAATGCAGCTCGAACAGCAGCAAGGCGATGCCAAACACGATCAGGAACATGGCCGTGTAGTTGATGTTGAAGCCTAGGCCAAGCAGGGCCAGCGCAATAAGCATGACGCCGGCAATTTCCGAACCCAGGCCCGGGCTGGACAGGCCGAAGATGATCGCATACACGCCGAGCAGCATCAGGATGGAGGCCAGCATCGGGTCGGAGATTATGCCCAAGGCTTGCACCCGCAGCGACGGCGCAAAAGCGGCAACGCTGGCGCCACTGACGGCAAGCGTCCTGCCTTTCACGGAAAGGCCGTCAGCTTGCGCCAGCAGGCCGTCGACGTCATCCGCGACAATCTCGATCACGCCGCTGGCCAGGGCCTCTTCCGGGTTCAGGTTCAGGTTGCGCTTGACGAATTCCTGCACCACGGTCACGTTGCGGCCGCGCTGCCGGGCCTTCTCTTCGAACTTCTTGACGATGGCGTTGATGATCTTGGACTCGTTGATGAACTCCGTGCCCTCTGGCCCGGACTGCACCGGCTGGGTCGAGCCGATGACCGAATACGGGGCCATGGCCGCGACGTCGGCTGACATCAGGATGAAGGTGCCGGCGGACCAGGCTGCCGCATTCTCCGGGTAGACGTAGGCGATGACCGGCACCTTGGCCTGGTCGAAGGCGCTCGCTATATCCAAGGTCTCCTGCAGGCCGCCGCCGGGCGTGTCTAGGGTGAACACGATGGCTTCGGCGCCCATGCCTTCGGCCTGTGCGATGGCTTCGCGCACCAGCTCCAGGTCGGCCGCGGTTATCGGCCCGTCAATCGCAGCGACCAGCACCTCGCTGGCCTGGACCAGGGCCGGAGCAAGCAGGGTAAGGAACGCGCAAGCCAGAGTGATGGGCAGGAATCGCATGGCGGCCATGCATGCTATTGGCCAGCGGTAATAAATCGTTTGGGCCGCGACTGCCTTTACTTAAATTAGTTTCAGTAAAGGCAAAAAGATTGCCCATTTACCTGGGTAAGTTGAAATGAAGCGCCGGCCGCCTTGGCATTTGCGGCAGCCGGCGCAACATTTTATCGCCCGGCGTTGCTCGGGCAGGCGTTCTGTGCCGTTTCTTTATCAAGCGATGACCATCTTTACCTGTCCGCCATAACAGGTGGGCAAGTGGCCTCCTTGTTCTGCTTTGAGCCTGCGCGCTATTCTGGTCCCGAATGCGGAATTTTTGCTGACAACTTTCTCAATCAAAGGTTGCAAATAATCCCTTATCCCAGCGGGGTCGCACGTGATAATGCCGATAGCATATGCTTCCTTCAATGCCGGCGTAATTTGTTCGAGAGCGGCTTCCGGGAAGCCTGATAAATCCTCGAAAACCTGTGCAACTAGATTAGCATCCAGCCTAGTCAAGAAATCCTCGGCCCGCCCGTCCATATAGATGCTGCCCGCTGCCGCAATAATGAACCGCTCGGTGATAGTGGTGGGAGGCAGATAAAGCAATATGTCGTCCAACTTTCCCTGATCCGTAACGGCCATTATCGACTCGAGCAAGAGGTCCACAAGCGTCAGCATGGCAATAGTGTATATATGCATCGGTACCTGTGGCTTCGTCACTCGTTTCAAGTGGTGTTCTAGTATGATGCCATTCTCCTCATCGCTAATATCAAACGCCTTCTCCTCCTGGAAGAGGATGGCATCCCGCATCCTTCTGAGAAGTTCAATGTTTTGGGCATAGCGAAGGCCGAGGCTGGTGAAGATGTCCCAGCTAGCTGCCAGGCTGTTTGATTCATTGTCCGTATGCTTTTTGGAAAGTTCTGAATTTATTATGTGGCAAGCCCCGCTCATCATGGCTAGCAGGCTGTTTAGAAAACTCCGCATGGCAACTGCATAGGTCTTTTTGTCCATAATCGCTCCCTTCAATTTGCTTACGGTATTCCAACCTGGAAATGTAGCAGCCGGCCGCCCGGCAAATATTTGCGAGCGGCCGGCGTATTCCGTTTTCAGCAAACCGCCTCAACAGCTCCATTCTGCTCCCAGCCCCAGCACCATGCGGCGACGAACTGGGTGCGGGCCACGGGTGTTCCCTTCTTGAAGTTCAGTAGACCGGTCTTCTTGGCGATGATCTCGGTCCGCTCGTAGAGCGGCACTGTTGGCAGCTCGTCGTTATAGATGACCTGCATCTGCTCGACGATGGCGGCGCGTGCATCCATGTCAAATTCCCACAACGCTTCTGCGCGCATCTGGTCAATCGTCGGGTTGTCCCAGCCGGTGATGTTTGTGCCTGCATAGCCGTTCAAAGCCAATGGGGCATTCTCCGGCTCTGGGTCAGCTGGGCTCTCAAGCAGGTCATTGGCGTAAAGTTCGCTGGAGAGCGGGTCTGCCGGGGCCTGGCCCAGTCCGCCAGCCTCCGCGTATTCCACAATGCCGGACCAGGTGCACTCTGCACCGCGGTTCAGGTACTCAGATGAGAAGAGGGTTGAGGCTGGAAGGGATTGGGCATCCAACGCAATGCCGATTTCAGCAAGCTGCTGCTGCAAGACTTGACCGGTCTGGACTCGGAAGCCTGCCGTTGTGGAAACCCATGGGAGTCTAAACTCGACTTTGCGCCCATCGCTGGTTGTGCGGTCCAGTACGCCGTTGCCATCTGTGTCGGCCCACCCAAGATCTTCAAGCAGCAGTGCTGATGCAGTCGATGGGTCGTATGGCCAGGTGTTGAGGTCAGCGTTAAAGCCGATATCTCCACCCACAATGAAGGAGTTGGAGATAATGGCGCCTGGGAATACGGTGAGCAAAGCCTCGCGGTCAATCGCCTGGATGATCGCCTGGCGGGTTCGCTTGTCATAAAGCAGTAGATCAGCAGATGCCTGACAGTTGACCTGATCTGGGAATGCGCCCTTCAGTCCATTCGGGTCCTCAAAGAGGTTGAAGTTGAGCTTCTCAATGAAGCCAGATGGTGTAACTTCGACGACGGCTGAGCTGCCAAGCTGACCCTGCAACACGGTGGGGTCTTGGCCGGCCAGACCAATGTCGTCTGTGGCATCAAGCTCGCCGCTGAACAACGCAGAGAGCAAGGTGTTCTGGTCGCCGATGAAGCGGATGGTCACTTCACCAACATAGTTTGCGACATCATACGGGTTCAGAATGAAGTCAACGCGGCGGTCCATGGTCATGAACTGGCCAAGGTTCCACTCGACAAACTGAAAGGCACCGCTGCCGACGACCCATGACGGGTAGCTGCCGGTGGCAGCATCAGCGCCCAAGAAGTCCTCAGGAGCTGAGCTGGCTGCAACGACCGACTCCCAGATGTGCTTGGGGGCGATGTCGCCAAAGCGTGACAAACCAATTGAGCCAGCTACGCTGGTGAAGAAAAGGTTGGGTTGATCATAGGTGATAGTGAAATCCTTGCCGCCTGCGCCGCTGTTGCACTCGACGCTCTCAACCAAATCTGAGAATGCGTGTGTGGAGATGGGGAGGTCGTTGCGGTCCTGAACGGCAAAAGTGAACACGGCATCATCACAAGTGATGTCTGTGCCATCGCTCCACTTGGCGTCTGATCGGATGGTCCAGTCAACTTCCTGGCTGACGAAGTTTCCGTTGGCATCTCGGCAAATGCGGACGCGTCCATTGGCCTCGGTTGGAACCTCAGTTGCCAAACCTGGGCGAAGGACACCGGCATTGTCAAAGTACGTGAGACCAAGGAAAAGAAGTGCCAATGTATTCTCCTTGGTGTCTGCTGAGCCTTCCCATGGGTTGAGGTTGGACGGCTCCTGGTTTGTGCCGATAATCAAGTTGTTCATGACTGGCCCAGCCGAGATGGCAGTGTCTCCCACCGCCAGCCCGACCAGAATGAGCACCGCAAGCAGCAGGCCCAGTTTCCGCTTGGCACGGCCGCCTTGTGGCCCGAATTTTGCCAGGCCTACGCCAACCAGGCCAAGCGCTGCCATCCCAATGATCAAGGGCAGTATGCCTCCCGGGTCTGCCGCAGATTGCATGCCGGCGTTGAGGCGGCTTGCGGTATACAAGCTTGCTTTGGCGCCGCTGGCATTTCCGGTTGCAAACGCTGCGGTCGGTGCGCAGGCGGTCG
>JACQOC010000021.1 GCA_016202785.1 Candidatus Aenigmatarchaeota archaeon | reverse complement strand
CGAAGCAGGCGGAGGAATTGAAAAAGCGGCTGATAGCATCCATGCTGACCCGCGAGGCGGCCGAACGCCTGGCGCGCGTGAGGCTGGCCAACCAGCAGCTGGCGGCGCAGGCAGAGCTGTACCTCATCCAGGTTTACCAGTCCGGCAAGCTGCGCGAGCTGGTCACAGACGACAAGCTCAAGCAAGTGCTGAAGGCCCTCTCCGAAACCCGGGACATACAGATCCGGCGCGCGTGAGGCTGGCCGGCATAAGCGCCTTTAAATATCTCCCTATTCCATATTTGACGTATTATGGGCATCATGAAGACTCTGGGTAGGAAGCTGCGCTATGTTTCGGCTGCCCGCAAGCGGCGCGCACCGCGCTGGGCCGACATCAAGAAGTTCAGCCTCAAGCGGGCCAGGAGCAGGCGCATCGATTCGACCAGGCGCAGGTGGAGGCGAGACAAGCTCAAGCTTTAACATGGCCGAGAAAACCGCGGGGGTTGAAAGGATATACACCATCCCACTCAGGCCGCATTGGATCGGCACGCCCAGAGTGGCAAGGGCCAAACGCGCTGAGGACATGGTAAGGTTGTTTTTAGGCCGGCATCTGCATTCTGAAAACGTCAAGCTGTCCGCCAAGCTGCACGACGCCATCTGGAAGCGCGGCGTGAAGAAGCCGCCGGCCAGGATAAAGGTCAAGGCCATTGCCGCAGCCGGCATCGTCAAGGCCATGCTGCCGGAAGAAACTGAGATCAAGCCCATCGCCCCGGCCAAAGGCCTGGGCGCAAAGCTGCGCGAGCGGTTCACCAAGAAAAGCGAGAAGGCCAAAGTCCAGCAGGCGGCCAAGGCGGAGAGCGCACCGGCAAAGCCGACGGAAACCCCGGCAGTTAAGACAGAAGCGCCTAAGAATTAGTTGGCCATCGGTTTCGGTTCTTTTCCAACAACAGCCACGCGTGCCGGCCCCCTGGTTGTGGAAAACAGCAACTGGCCGCCGCATCGGCAGATGCCGGACAGCGTCGGTATCGCGTAATAGGCGCTGCACGCCTGGCAGATCAGGCCGGTAACCTGCTCCAAAGGCGCCTGCTCCAGCACTTGGGTCTCAGCCTTCCGGCTGATAGCGTCCATCAGGCCCATCTGCTTGCCGTTGCCGAGCAATTCGTTGCGCGACACGCCCAACGCGGCAAAGATCCGTTCCAAGGGTGGCAGCAGCTGGTTCTCGATGTAATAGCTGGAATCGATCTGGAGGCCCTTTTCCGTTATGTAGCTGGGGTCTTCCGCCCGCTTCGACAGCAGCTGCGTTCCCTTGACTATCACATAACCGATGCGGTCGCCGATGCCCGGCGCTTCCGCCGGGTTACGCGCCTGGATCTTCTTTACCAACTCGATGTGCGGCTGGACGCCGGCATAGCCCTTCGGCGGCTTGGTCATGGTCTTGGTGATGACCAGGTTTTGCAGCGGTATTTCATTCCTGAGCAGCCGTTCGGTCACCTTCTTGAAATGGTCGATGGCTTTCTTCTGGTCCGCTTCCTTGAGCAATATGGTGATGATGTCGCTCATGGTCAGGCCGACCAGGTCGCACCAGTCCCTCCTGACCGTCTCTATGCCCTTGGATTCGATGCTCTCCTCCCAGCCATCTGCTGACCGCTTGAAGCACCAGGCGACATACCTTTTCTTGGTCAGGGGCAGGAAGCGCTTGAAAATCTTCTCGAATTCCAGCTCGATGCCCTCCGGCAGGGTGGTGCCCACATGCTTGACTATCGCTTCCGCCTTGGCTGCGATCTCGTTCAGGTCATCGCCGCCGATCCGCACGAACACGCTGTCGGTGTCGCCATATACAACCGTATAGCCGATGGACTCGACGGCCTTCTTGGTGTCCAATATGGTCTTCCTGCCGGTAGAAGTTATGGCATTCGCTATCTCCAGGTTGAACATGCGGCTGTTCACGTAGCCGAAATAACCATAGAACGCGTTGGCCAGGATCTTCAGCGCCCATTGCTTGCCGTTCAGTTGCCGGACACGCTGCTTGTCCTTGGTCTTCTTCAGCTCGGCCTTCACTGCCTGCCTGGCTTCCATCAACTCCTTGAGGACGCGCGGCACTATCCCCTGCTGCACTTCCTTGCGCAGAAACCGGGCGCCGGAGGGCAATTCGATGGAATTCTCTTTATCCTTGGTCAACGTAGACGGGCAGATGTTGAAGCTTCTTATGATGGACGGGTACATGGAACGGAAGTCCAGCACGGCGACGGACGAGTGCACGCCCTTCAGCGGCTCCAGCACCTCCCCGCCGATCAGGCCGGTCTCGTCCGGCTTGGCGCCCTTTGACGGCAGCACAAAGCCTTCCTTGTTGAATTCACGCAGCAGGAAATTTTCTATCCTGCCGGTCTCGCCAGAGCCGATGGTATCCTGTAGGAGCGTTCCGCTCACCTTGGCAAGGGCTATATATTTCTCCAGCAGGTTGAGCTGCAGCACCAGGTTCAACGCAAGCACGGAGTCCTGCAGGCAATATTGAACCAGCCGGGCATAGCCTTCGTCGTTGGCCTTCCACAGCTTTGCAATCTCCGATTTCTTCACATCGTCCTTCTTCTGCTTCAGCAGCCGCTCCGCAACGAAGTCGAGGCCGTAGCGCTGCAGGCTGAAATCCTTCTTGATTATCTCGTAGCTGTCGACGAATACGCGGCCTGGGACGGCACTCTTGAATCGGTTGCCGACCTTCTTTACCATCACCGGCTTGGAGATGCAGCGGCCGAACACCGGCTTGATGCCATTCTTGGCCATCCGCTCCAGGATATACGGCAAGTCGAAGTTGTTGATGTTAAAGCCGGTAAGTATGTCTGGGTCATAAGTGTTTATCGTGTTTATGAACTCCTCCAACATTTCCTTTTCGCTCTCAAATGCATCAACACCTCTGCCCGGCCGGATGCCAAGCACCATGCTAGGGCGGCCCTTGAACGGCTCGCTGAACACCAGCGAAATGAGGATTATCGGGTCTTTCCTTGCTTCTGGTATGCCCTCGTCGGCCACGCATTCCAGGTCGAAGGCCAGGTAGCGTAGTTGGTCGGCATGCTCCGACTTGCCGCGCGTGATGTCGTGGGCCCGCAGCTTGACATCAGCCCTTACGCTGTTGGTCGCCACATGATCGCCATTTGCCACGTCCAGCCAGTCGAATCCGGAAATGTTCAGGTCCGCCATGAACCGGTACTTGAAAAGGATGTCGGCTTCGAAAACGTCTGCGCCCTTCGACCGCAGCTGCTCCCTGAGTTCGGGCGTTTTGGCCGGTGTGACCAGAGTTATTTTGCACATCTCGCGCTCCCCGGCTCCGATGACCTTGCGCCGCACGACCGCGCATTCCTTCACGTCGGGCAGCGCCGTTATTTCCTTGGCGTCACAGTTGAGGGCGTAGAAGTATGGCAGGTAGTTTTCGTAGAACGCGCAGACGGTCTTGCCTTCGCGCGATTTCCCGAACAGCCGCAGCACCGGCCGCGCGTTGATAATCATATAATCCGCGTCCAGAAGCAACATTTCCATGCAGATGTGTTTGGCCGCGGTCAATAAATACGCGGCTCAGGCAATTGGGGTGATGCATACGGCAAGTTTAAATACCGCAGGCAATATTGGATAGTATGTCGATGTTCAATACCGTCATCCTGCTGGGCACGCTGACCGGCATCTTGCTGGCCGTCGGCTGGCTGCTGGGCGGCATGGCAGGCGTTGCCATAGCCCTGGTGTTTTCCGCCGTCATCAATTTTGCCTCTTATTGGTATTCGGACAAGATCGTGCTTGCCATGTACCACGCCAAGCCGTTCGCCAACAAGGAGATAGACGGCATGCTGGAGCGGCTGGCGCGCGAAGCCAGGATTGCCAAACCGCGCCTGTACGTAGTGGACGGCGCGGCGCCCAACGCATTTGCCACCGGCCGGGACGACAAGAATGCCGTGGTGGCAGTGACCAATGGCATGCTTGGCCTGGAGAAGGCGGAGATGGAAGGTGTGCTTGCCCATGAATTGGGGCACATCGTCAACAAGGACATGCTGGTATCCAGCATGGCCGCAACCATTGCCGGCGCCATTTCCTTTGCCGCGCAATTCGGCTATTGGGCCATGCTGTCCGGCGAGCGGGACGGCAGGATGCGCCTGATCGGCTTCGTGTTCATGGTGTTCTTCGCGCCGATAGCTGCCATGCTGGTGCGGATGGCGATAAGCAGGCAGCGCGAGTATCTGGCCGATTTCACCAGCTCCACCCTTACCCGCAATCCAAAGGCGCTGGCGTCAGCGCTCAGGAAAATATCGGCGGGTGCCGGCCATAGCAATCAAGGCAGCGTGGCAGCCAGCCACCTCTGGATTGTCAACCCGTTCAAGGGCGACTGGTTCGTCAACATGTTCAGCACCCATCCGCCGGTGCAGAAACGCATCGAGCGCTTGGAGGAGATAGCGCACGCCGTCGGCCAGAAAGGCTGACTATTTGCCGAAGCGCCGGCTCCGTTGGCGATATTCTTTCATTACTTCATCCATATCCTTGGTCGTGAAGGACGGCCACATCTTTTCGACAAAAAATATCTCGCTATAGGCAGCTTGATAAAGCATGAAGCCGCTCAGCCGCTTTT
>JACQOC010000020.1 GCA_016202785.1 Candidatus Aenigmatarchaeota archaeon | reverse complement strand
GCGACGTTGCGCACCACGTACTTGAACAGGTTGAACTTGTCACACATGCGCAACAGCGAATCATACTTTATGTCGATCTCGGCCGAGCCGGCGGTGGCGCGCTCATGCGTGTCCCGCTCGACCGTGATGCCTGCTTGTTCCAACGCCTGCACGATGGTGAGCCGGATGTCTATGTGGTGGTCGAACGGCGGTACTACGAAGTAACCTTCTTGCTTGCGCACCGACCGGCCCAAATTGACCTCGCCATTGTCCGAGTTCCAGTTGGCCTCGTGCACGTCAATGCGCCAGTGGCCGAAGTTGTCCGCTGTCTTAAAACGCACGTCGTCGAACAGGAAGAATTCAATCTCCGGGCCGAAGAACGCCTGGTCGATGCCCTGCTGCCGCAGCAGGCTTTCCATTTTTTTCGCCACATGCCGGGGGTCGCGCCAGTAGGGGTTCTTCGTATACGGCTCCACCACATCGCAGATCACGCTCAAAGTGCCGGGCAGGACCGGGTCAACGATTGCCGTGTCCAGGTCCGGTACCAGCAGCATGTCGCTCTTTTCAATGCTTTGGAAGCCGGCTATGGACGAACCGTCAAACGCGATGCCCTGCTCCAATATCTCCTGGTTGAAGCGGCCGGCCGGGATGGTGAAGTGCACCCAGCGGCCGAACAGGTCGTTGAACTTGAGGCTGACGAACTTGACAGAATTGGCCTGCATCAGGCCGCTGACCTGGCTAAGCTGGGCAGCAGAACCATTTTCCATACCTTTACGGAGACGGAGGCAATATAAATTTTCTGTTTTGCCGGTTAGCAAAAGGAAACGGAAAACAGAAGATGGTTCATTTTTGTTATCCTTATTGGCCATTGGTTAGATTTTTCGCCAACAAAGGTAAAAATTTCCAGCTGGGCCGGATAGCGCTTGGCTATTTTGCCGACAATCGAGACGCCAGAACTGAAGCGCTTTCGGCTACGGATAATAGTGCGGCTAGCGGTTTCGAAAAGAAGAATGGAAAGTGGGCAGCTATCTGGCGTTCCCTCCGCGATCATGCGGAGGTACCGGCCAGACCATCTGGAGCCTTAACTACCGTGTTCGAAATGGGAACGGGTGAACCCTCCAGTTTTGGCCGCCCATATCATATTCGCAGATACGCTTATAAATTAATATGGGACAGGACAAAAGTTAGCTATGCCCGTTGGCCGGCGCCGCAAACAAGCAGAACGCAGCGCAAACCTGCTGATGCTAGGCCTGCTTGCCGCCAGCGGCTTGCTGGCTGCGCTGATTGTGCTTGAAGACCAGGTCAGGCCGATCGGCCCGCTCGGCTCCGCGCATGCGCATGCCGACTTCAAGGTGTATGTCAACGGCCAGGAAATCGACTTCGGCCGGCCGGAATACGACTATGTCAACCCGCTCGCGCACTTGCACACCAACAACCCGAACGGCTGCTGCGTGATCCATATCGAGGCAGAAAACGTGCCGCTCGGCCTGTTCTTCGCCAGCCTGGGCGTGCGCCTGACCGACAACTGCTTCTCGATTTCAGGCACGGCCTACTGCAACGACGGCCGCAATACTGTCAGGTTGTACGTGAACGGCAGGCAGAGCCGGGAATTCGGCAATTATGTCATGCAAGACCTGGATCACATGCTCGTCACCTACGGCGCTAGTGACCAGGCAGAAATTTCCCGGCAGCTGGCCAGCGTGGCCAGCGATGCCTGCATCTTTTCGGGGAAGTGCCCGGGCAAGGGACCAGCCAACGGCGATTTGGATGATATCGTGGCGTTTGCCGGCGGACCGCGCATGGCACGTGGCACTGGATTTTTTATCGCTCCGGCCAAATAATTAACCGATGCTGCCCGACCTGCCGCTGGAAGTCATCTTATGGAGCCTGGTCGGCGGACTGGTAAGGATACTCCTAAGCTACCTGCGCTCGCCATTGTTCTTCTGGAGCGGCCGCAACGCCACCATAACGGTATTGGCCAGCCTGTTCGTCGGCGTCATTGCGGCCCTGCTGATGAAGCGCGGACCGGAAATCTCCTTCGTCGCCGGCCTGGGTGGCTTCGACGCGCTCAACCTTGCCTACCGCGGCCTGATGCGCAAGGGCACCGGCATGATGGCGCCCGGCTTATCCTTTACCGAACCGGGGCCGCGCTACCCGGATTGGGTGCTGCCCCGGCAGAGGAAGGTGCTGGACTACCTCATGAAGTACGGCCGCATCGGCAATGACGAGTACCAGAAAATGGCCAAGGTGTCGCACCGGACGGCCAGCTACGACCTGGAGCAGCTGGCCGGCAAGGGCGTGCTGCGCCGCAACGGCAACGGCCGCGGCACCTACTGTACGCTGACTTGACCACGGGCCCATATGCAGCTTGCGATGGCACGCGGATCATAAATAGCAGGGCAGGGACAGATATAATATGTCTAGCTCCGAAGGCAAGACGCTGGCCTACTCCATGCTCGGCCTGGCGGCCGGCGTCTATTTCTTTTTCAAGGGTTTCGTCTGGTTCCGGGAGCAGAAGCTGATTGAAGGCCTGCCGACCGCAAAGGTGCGAAGCATAGCGATGGGCCTGACTGAACTGGCCGGCAAAGCCATGCCCGGGGCGGAGCTGCTCAAAGGCCCGTTCACCGGCAAGGATTGCGTCTACTACCGATGCAAGGTGGAGGAATATCGGAGCAGCGGCAAGCACCGCCGCTGGGTCAAGGTGAAGGAGGAGGCCAGCGCCAAGCGCTTCTACCTTGAGGACAATACCGGCAAAGTGCTGGTCGACCCGAACGGCGCAGAAGTTGACATACCTTCGGATTTCACCTCACAGCCTGGCCGGGCCGGGCCCAACCAGTTGATTAAGGCCTTCATGACCGCGAACCAGGTCAGTTACAAGGGCTTTTTCGGCAACAAGACCATGCGCTTCACGGAATGGCATATCGCGCCGCGCGACAGCCTGTTCGTGGTCGGCACCGCCATGGACAATCCGGAGCGTGACGAAGCTGCTTCGGTCAAAGGCCATGAGGACGTCATGGTCGGCAAAGGCAGCAGCTGGTTCTTCATCGCCGACAGCTCGGAGAAGAAAGTGCTGGACGGCTTGCGGCAGAAGGCCTGGCTCGGCATGCTGGGCGGGGCGGCGCTCATCCTGGTGTGCCTATTTATTATCTTTTCGACACTAAGAATACTATAAACTTAACCGGCTATTGGGCGGCGACAACTATGGCACTCGGCATGGACATCATCTTCGGGGTTGCAATCCTGTTAGCCGTGGCCATCATCGGCGGCCTGTTTGTCATCATCTACAACAACCTGGTCCGGCTGCGCCGGGACATCGACAAGGCCTGGGCCAACATCGACGTCCTGCTCAAGCAG
>JACQOC010000024.1 GCA_016202785.1 Candidatus Aenigmatarchaeota archaeon | reverse complement strand
TCCTGGGTGTCCAGGCAGATTGGAAAGGCGTCGACGTTGCCGTAGTGCTTGAACAGTACGGCTTTGCCTTCCATGACGGCAAGCGCGGCCAGCGGGCCGGTGTTGCCCAGACCCAACAGGCGCGAACCGTTCGTGACTATTGCTACCGTGTTCCACTTGCTGGTGTATTGGTAAGCCTGCTCCGGATCCTTTTCGATGGCCCGGGAGACGTCAGCGACGCCTGGCGTGTAGATATAGCTGAAGACGTCGCTAGAGTCTATGGGCACCTTGCTCACGATTTCCAGCTTGCCCCGGTATTTGGCATGGATGGCTAGGCTCTTTTTTTTCAGTTCGTCGCGGGACGCCATACTCAATAATGATGGCCGGCCGCATTTAATTGTTTGGAGACGGGTTGGCACTGGCACGGACGGCCGTTTTTGGCTATTTAAACCTTTCCCCCTTACAATATACTTATCCTGATACCGTCGTACCGCTTCGGCGGGAGGTACCACAATGGCAGAGGCAAAAGCAGTAATACTGGAGTCGGTGAAGAAGGCCAAGGCTGGTTCTAAGAAAAGGAAGTTCGTGCAGAGTTTTGACTTGTCGATCAACCTCAAGAACATCGACCTCAAGAAGCCGGAGAACCGCTTTACCCTTGAGATCCCGCTGCCGGAGGGCCGCGGCAAAGAATTGAAGATTGCATTTTTTGCCGATGCTTACGCAAAAGATGCCGAGAAGCTGGTTGACACCATCATCACCAAGGCGGCCATGGAAGAGATGGCTAGGGACAAAAAACGGTTGAAGAAGCTGGCCGGCATGCACGATTTTTTCATGGCCGAGACCACGCTGATGGCCCAGATCGGCAAGCAGCTTGGTACGGTGCTTGGGCCCAGGGGCAAGATCCCAAAGCCGGTACCGCCCAAAACTGACTTGGCCAAGATCATTGAAGCGGCCAAGCGCAACGCGCGGGTCGCTTTGAAGGAAACGCCAGTGGTTCATGTTTCCGTCGGCACGGAAAGCATGGAAGACGACAAGCTGGCCAGGAACGTGGAAGCGGTGTACAATGCGGTGGTGGAGAAGCTGCCGAAAGGCAGGGCGAGCATCCGGTCCGTATACGTCAAGCTCACCATGGGCACGCCGGTGAAGGTGGAGGGCATCTAGCATGGTATCACAAAAGAAGCAGGAAGCGGTCGAGCAGCTGGCCAAGGAGATCGGCCAGTATCCGGTAATCGGCATGCTTGACATGTACAAGCTGCCCGCAAGACAACTGCTGGAAATGCGCAACAAGCTGCGCGGCCGGGCAGTCATAAAAATGGCGAAGAAGAGCGCGATCAAGCTTGCTTTGCAGAAACACAAGAGCAAAGGCCTTGACCAGCTGGAATCAAGGATCATGCGCATTCCTGCTTTGTTGATGAGCAACGAGAACCCGTTCCGCCTGGCCCGGCTGCTGAACGAGTCGAAATCCATGGCTGCGGCAAAGGCCGGCGATATTGCCCCCAGCGACATCTGGGTACGGGCCGGGCCGACCGATCTTCCACCGGGGCCGGCCATTGGGGAACTGCAGAGGGCGAAGATACCGGCCGGCGTGCAGGACGGCAAGATAGCGGTGATGAAGGACGCGGTGGTCGTGAAGAAGGGCGAAGTCATCAATGACGTCACCGCCGGCGTGCTAGGCAAGCTCAAGGTCCAGCCGATCGAAATCGGCCTGAACCTGGTCGCGGCTTGGGAAGACGGCACCGTCTTTGACAGGGACGTGCTGTTCACCCCGCAGGAGCAATACCTGCAGCAGCTGGTCGCTGCCCACCGCAACGCTTTCAGCCTGAGCTTGAGCACCGGCTATGCGACCAAGGCTACGGCGCCGTTCCTGATCGCAAAAGCGCACCGCGCGGCGTTCGCGCTAGCGGTTGAGGCGGGCATCGTCAACAAAGAGACGTTGCCGATCGTGTTCGGCAAGGCTAAGGCACAAGCAGAAACCATCGCAGGCCGTGTCAAGCTTGGCGAGATCATGGCCGCTAAACCCCAGGAGGAGCAAGCGCAGCAATAAAAAGCTTGCACCGATATCATGCGTACAGCCGATTGGCAACTGAACTTGGGAGGGAAAACATGCAACTAGTATACGCGAGCCTTCTGCTTCACGACCTGAAGCAGCCGATAAACGAAGAAAACCTGAAGAAGATCGTCGATGCAGCCGGCGGCAAGGTCGAGGGCGCCCAGATCAAGGCGCTGGTCGCAGCGCTGGAAGGCGTCAACATAGACGAGGCGATCAAGCAGTCTATGTCCTTTGGCGCGGCCCCGGCAGCAGGCGCTGCACCGGCAGCGGCCGAAGCGAAGAAGGAAGAGAAGGACGAGAAGAAGGAAGAGAAGGCCGCAGAAGAGGCAGCCGCTGGCTTATCCAGCCTGTTTGGTTAAACTCGACGCGGATATGCAGACGTTAGGCC
>JACQOC010000019.1 GCA_016202785.1 Candidatus Aenigmatarchaeota archaeon | reverse complement strand
TATTATTATGAGGATGATAAGAGGCAGTATACTGCTCTCTTCTTGCGGCGGCGCTTCGTCAGGGCACCTCTCCACTTGTATCCACCCCGGCGGGACGTCGCACGGCGTCGTGTAAGGCAGACAAAGACTGCCATCTTGCGAGACAGCCAGCACCTCGAATGCCTGCGGGCAGTTAGTCGCTTTTATTGTCTTCGTCACACGCAGCGTGCCCGAATAATTGGCTATTGCCATGAGCTTGTACTCCCCGGGCTCGTCTATGCGCAATTTGTACAGCAACGAGACGTTCTTCCCGGCCATAAGGTTGGTGGTCGCCGTGTAGAGCGTGTAGGTTTTGTCCTCTGCGACACGCACCGGGCCGCTTATGCCCGCCAGGCTGCTATTGCCTTCCAGGCGCACGCTGCTCACGTTCAGCGGGCTTTCGACATAATTTTGCAGGCGAAGCGCGTTGATATCCATGTAAGGCGCCACGATAACCCTGACGTCGATGAGGCCCGTCTTCACCACGTCCCTGACGTCTATTATGAGGTCAAGGTCTTTTCCAGAGGTTGAGCCGGGACCGCAGTAAACCTCGCTGCTGTCCAGGCACAGCAGCGAGTCGTTGACATTGTGCACCTCTGCTTTTACTGACTTCATTCCGGGCGCCGACAGCGGCTCCACGTGCGTGAAGTTCTTCGTATATATCTTCTTGCCCGGCGTGCCGTCTATCTCCCAGTGGGCGTGCGTCCCGTTGTCCCAAATGGCTGCTATCCTTAGGTCATAGCGCCGCGTTGCTGAATTATATGTGCAGTTCCTGTCTGTTATTTTTGCGTAGCATCTCCCCGTGCCGCCTGCGCTCGTGCTCGGCGGCGTTTGTCCCGAGCCGATGAAAGGCCCGCCGGGTGGCGGCGCTGGCCCGGCTGGCGCTGGCGGGGACACGAAGAAGCTTTCCGAGCCTGACTGCGGGTCGCGGGCTGAGCTGTTGGTCACGTCCGTTGCCGCAGCGAAGTAATCGTGGCTCCCTTCTGGAAACGTGGAGCGGAACGTGCACGGCTGCGACGAGGGCACGTTGGTGCACGTCTTCCTCAGCGCCCCGTCGATGAATATGCTGACTTCCCTGAAGCTTCTTGGCCCGTGGGCAATCGCCGTCAGCGTGACCGCGTCCTGCGTTGTTATGCTTTGCGGGTTGTGGCTTATATCCAATATAATATTAGTAGTTCCAAGCCCGCCAGTGCCGTTCCCGCCGGCACCGCCTGTTTCGTTAACAGCTGATTGCGTGACAGCGAAGCTCTTCGTGCCAGTGAGCGGGTTAGCGACGCTCACGGAGCCGTCGAATGCCAGGGCGAAGTAGGTGTGCTGCCCGGCTGAATAGCGATTAGCCAATGAACAGACGAACTCGGTGCAGCTCTTCGCGAGGAAGCCGTCGGCATATATCTCTATGCGGTCTGCGTTGATGCTGCCGGACGCGGTTATAACCACGGAATCCAGCGTGGTCGGATTCTGCGGGAAGTGCGAGAGTGTGAGCGAGAGCCCGTTGCTGGTAGTTGTCGTCTGGTTGGACGTCTGGTTCTGCAGCGTGCTCCTCACCACGAACGACCTGGTGCCGCTTGCAGGGTTGCTTATTGAATTCCCGGCTGCGTCGAAGGCCAGAGCAAAGTAAGTGTGAGTGCCCGCCGGATAGGCGTTCTCATAAGTGCATGGGGAGCTGTTGCACGTGTTCGCCACGAACCCGTCGACGTATATCTCCATGCTGTCTGTGTTGGAGCCTGAAGCTGTTATCGTCACCATGTCGGACGCGGTCGGGTTCTGGGGAGAGTGCGATATGTTCAGCGACATCCCGCTGCCCGTGGTGGTGGTCGTCCCGTTGGACGTCTGGTTCGCAGCAGTTGTCGGTATTGTGAATGACTTGGTTCCCTGGTCGGGGTCTGTGTCCGTGCCAACCGGGTTGACCGCGCGCCCGAAATAAGTGTGAACGCCTGGAGAATAGGAGGCTGTCAGCGTGCAGGGCGATGACTGGCAGCTCCTGACAATTAACCCGTCCACGTATATCTCGATGTCTGTAGCATTTGCCGCTGTTGCCGTCAGCGTGGCTGTCGCGCCGGTTAGCGAATGGCTAACCTGCACAGAAGGCGGGTTTGCGGCTCCAGCGCCGCTTGCGCCTGTTCCTGTCGTGCCTGTGCCGGTTCCTGTCGTGCCTGTGCCGGTGCCTGCTTCACAGTCGCAGGGATTCCACGCACAGCCGCTGGAACACTGCTGAACGCACGCGCAGCTTCCGCCGGTGCCATTAATTGTAACAGTCCTTGTCTCGCCGTCCTCGCATTCAGCCCCGCACTGCCCGCGCGTGCAGCTGAACTCATATTGGTCGTAGCTGCACAAGCAGCCTGCGCTGCAGAAGCCTGCTGCGTCCCGCAGCCCAAACAGCTTTCCCTCGCACGTGCTCTGCGTCTGCGTGCACCGCTGGTTGTTGTTTGAGTATGGCAGCTCGCACTGTTCTCCCGCGTCGATTGCGCCGTCGCCGCAGCCCGGGCATCTTACGGATATGTTCTTCTCCTGCGGCTGCACCGGCTTGCACCTGTCATTATCGAGAGAATAGCCGAAGAGCGTGTGGTTGCCATAGCTGCTTTTTGGACAGCTGAACCTGCTCGTGCCGTTGCTGCTGATGAGCGTGCATTCTCCAGAGCTGGCTGACGCACTTTGTGCGTTGTTCGACACGCGGCAGCCGACGCAATCGCCTTGCGAGCCGCGCACCGCGCATGTCAAATTGCCCGCGCAGCTTCCGGTAACGTCGACGACGAAGGCCTCGCGCGTGGAGACGTTGAACTGAACAGCTGCTTCACTGTGCACCGCGGCAAGCGAACAATCGGGCAAAAGCGAGCCGAATGCGCGGCATCGCGCGCTCCAGCGGCCTGCGGAGCTGGCATTGACATCAAGCCCGGATCCTGCAGATGACTGCCCGCTGATAGGCCCGCAGGTGCTGTTCTGCTGCTGTTTTTCGCCAGCCGCACCTGTCAAGTCGCACTGGACATAGCCGTAGTAAGGCGTGCCGCCGATGTTGCTAAGCGCGGCTATTAACTGCCCGGTTTCGCCTTTCTCGAGCTGCGGAATGCTCAACCCAAGCTGCAGCAGCCCCGAGGCGCCGCGGCAGTAAGTATTGTATGTCGATTCTATGCCTGTCCTGAGCGAAGCGGTGCGCAGTCTCGCTGCAGTGGTATTGCTGATGCCCGGCCACGCTATGACTGCGTCGAGATAAGCGACATAGTCGCGTGCGTCAGATATTATGCCTGACAGGGCGTCGATGCACGGGCGTATCTCCGACTTCCTTTGAAGCGTCATGTTAGGCGCGCTGAGCGATTCCCTTAGCGCGCTCTGCGCTTTCTCGTATTCGTTGCGCGCACTGGCAAAGGATTCGCGGAGCGCCTTTATCTCCGGCAAATCAACAAACGGGCACGCGTAGCTCCAGTTCACCAAACCGCGCACGCTGCTATTTCCAGTGCTCGCGGCAAGATAATATACGCCGCGGTTGTCCACGCAGAGCGCCTTGCACGCCGCTATGCTGGAAGATGTGCACAGGCACGGCTTCCCTATGCCGCAGTTCGCGGTCGTGTTCGTGCCGTTGATGTTGATGCCCGGGAATGCGCCTGTTGGCGCTTTTCCTGCCGCCTGCGCGCACGCGGAAAGCGATGAATTCCTGCTGCAGACGATGAATTTATTATAAGGGATGCTGACCTTCGCGGAAAATTCCAGGCCGTCGTCGACCTCCCTTTCACAGCGTCCGCTGCATGAGAAGCTCGGGTCTGAAGGGCAGTCCTTCGCGCATCTGGCAGATGACGCACCTTGTGCGTCTGTCGAGCCTTCCTCGCCCTGCTGGCAGACGCTGTCGCCGCAGAAATCTATCTTGTATTCGATGAACTCCGTGGCAGTCAGCCTGTTAGCTGTCGCGTTCACCGTTATCGCATAAGACGCTTCCGTGGCGTTGCCAGGCGACGTGACATCGAGGCGCACGTGTTCCGTGGCCCCGGGCTTCACGGTTATGCTGCCGGGCGTGAACACTGCCTTGAATCCGTCCGGGGTGCTGGCGCGGAGGCTTATGCTTGACGCGTCGAACTCCGCCGGGTCGTTGTTCGTGACGGAAATGTTGTAGAAAAGCGGCTGCCCCGGATAGCCCGGCTGGCTCTTTGGAGCAGCAGAAACTGTCGGCGAGCCGCGTGATGCCACGACGTATGTCGCCGTGGCTGTCCCGAACAGGTTGAGCTCGGAATTGAACATGCCGATGATTATGGGGTAGCCGGCGTCCGAGGCTGTCTCGCTTGACGTCACGCGGAAAGAAACCTCGGCCTTTCCGTTAGCCGCCACGGAGAGCGTCGCGGGCATGTTTATCTGCCAGCCTTCCGGAACCTGCGAGCTGAGCTGGAACGTAAGCTGCTTGGGATTCTTGTTCTCCACGGTCGCCTTGTAATTGAGCGTCTTGCCCGCCAACGTCGTCTGGCTCTGCGGCGCCACGGTTATGACAAGGTTCTTTTTGGTGAAAACTGTGAACGTAAGGACAGTGTAAGGCTCGCCCTCCCCTACGCCAGAAGGAGGACCGGATGGGCACGTAGCTGATGCTGAAGCATCCCTGCACTGCGGCGTCCCGGAATCGACGCATACGCTGGGCACGCGCAACGGCCCGGAGGGGCATGTTTTTGTAGTGGAGGGGCATGCCTGACAGTTCTCGAAGCTGCTCGTGCATCCGTCTGCGTTGCAGCTGCGGATGACGTCGCAGACGCTGTTCCCGCTGCACGCCCTGCCCTGGAACGTGAGCTGCGCGGAAGATGTCTGCACAAGAAGGATGGAAAGAAACATTAGCGAGATTAGCACGCCTGCCCCGATAGTTTCTTTATTTTTTCTGTTTAAGCCGCTTATTTTCTTCATTTTATATCATCTTTATAAACTCTTTTGGTAATTTGTGTATATGAGAGTCGAATTGGATGTACCGAAAGGATATGAAAAATCGATAGAATTGTCATCCAGAGAGTGGAAGGATTCCTTCAGGCTTGCGTTCATACGCGCGCTAGACAAGTCTGTTGAAGAGAAAGTCGCTTTCAAGACACTAAAAGCTTTAGCAAAGAAATCCAAGCTGACGGATGAACAGGCCATGAGGCTGGCTGGAGAACTGAAGGAAAGAGCCGCCAGAAGGCATGAGCTGCAATTATAATTATTATTGACGCTGGGTGTGGGAAATCCGAAACAAACCGACGCCAAAGGCGTCAGTCGGT
>JACQOC010000029.1 GCA_016202785.1 Candidatus Aenigmatarchaeota archaeon | reverse complement strand
GGCATCCACACCTTCAAGGCCTATGTCAACGATACCATGGGTAACCTTAACTCGACGGCCAATCGCACGATAAACGTTGATACCGGCACACCGAATATCGACTATGTCACGCCAACCGAAACCAGCGGCGTGAATGTTTCGAGGAACTGGATATTCGTCAACGTCACGGTTGCCGACACTACTGGCACCAGCAACGTAACCTTCCGCCTGTACAATTCTACCGGCCTAGCGAACAGCACCAGCTACACTGTTTTGGGCATCACCAATGCCAGCCTGATAAACTGGTCCGGCCTGGTTGACGGCGTCTATACATATAACGCGACAGTTTACGACGTGGCCGGCAATCCTAATTCAACCGCCAGCCGTACCATAGGCTTGGACACAGTTGTACCAGCAGTCACGCCGCGCGTTACTATATATCCTGGCGCACAATCCACTGTCCGCAACAGCCAGTCCATAACGCTTAACGTGACAGTAACAGACGCCACCCTCGGCTTGCTTAATGTAACGGTCAACGCTTCCCAAATCGGCTGCAGCTCTACCTTGCAACTGTTCCGCGACGGCACAAGCAACAATTACAATAACACTTGCACGGTTTCCGGGGCGACTACCGGCACAAAACTACTGACAGTAAACGCGACCGACTTTGCCGGCAATTCCAACACGACCCACAACCTGTCGGTAACCGTTGACCTTGCAGAGCCGCAAATTACTGCATCGTTCCCAGTCAACAACGCCAACCTGAGCGTGACCATTCTCAATATAACGGGAACGGCCCTTGACCCGCAGGGCAACAATGGCACGGTATATGTTAATGACAGCCGCTTCGGCACCAATGTCGGAAGTTACGGCAACTGGAACTTCACCAACAATACCCTTGCCGAAGGCCGCTACATAATCAACGTGAGCGCCAATGACAGCGCCAACAACGTCAACTCTTCTACCGTCGCTTTCACGGTCGACCGGACTGTGCCGGCAGTCAGCAATGCAAGCTCCAACCTCAGCATCGTGGCTAACGTGACGCCGATCAGCCTGACGGTGGTCGCTTCTGACAGCAGCACCGGGATCATGAACGTCACCGCCGGCAATGGCACTACCGTTGGGATGGTCAACACCGGTGCCCTATACCAACTCAACACCACGCGCTCCGCCCTTGGCTGCCCGGCCACCGGCAATTGCACAGTAATTTTCACCGCGACCGACTTCGCCGGCAACGCCAATTCCAGCATTCGGCTTTCATTGGCACTCAACGGGAGCGCTGGCATCACGCTGCTGGGACCGGCCAACCTTACCAACTCAACCAACCGGACCGTCGTGTTCTCCTTCAACGCCACCCACCAGATCGAGACCACGGTGAACTGCTCAATAATCTACAACGGCACGGTGATGGCCACCAATAGCTCAGTAATAGCAGGCGCCAACACATCAATGACATTGACCGGCCTCGGGGAAGCGGCCAGCCAGAATTGGACAGTGAGCTGCCGGGACAGCTCCGGCAATACTAACCAGTCAGTTCACCAGCTGCTGGCAGTCGACGCCACTGCGCCTGTCATCACCTTCAGCTGCACGCCGACCAGTGTCTACACCAATGACGTCATCAGCTGCAGTTGCAGCGCCACCGACAACGTCACAGGCCTACTGTCCAGGTCCTTTACCGCCAACCCATCCGCCGCAACTGCCGGCACCTACTCGACCGTTTGCACCGCTACTGACTATGCCGGCAATTCAGACACGGCGTCGGTCAGCTATACGGTTACTTCCAGGGCCGGCGGCGGAAGCGGCGGTGGCGGAGGTGGCGGCGGCGGCTCGTCAACCACTACCGACCAATCGACGACATCCCAGAGCTGGGACAAAATTGAGCCGCAACAACCGGTTATCATGAAGATCCAGAAAGAGTCGATCAGCGTGGAGGAGATAAAAGTCGAGACGGTGAGCACGGTGTCCGCCCCCAGCTTGTCTGTTACCAGCAGTGCGACAAAACCGGCCGAGGTGACCCAGGAGCTAGCCGGCACGGTGTTCCAATACCTCAAGATCGAGAAGACCAACATCGACGACAGCAAACTTAAGGCCGCGACCGTCAAGTTCAAGGTCACGCAGAAATGGCTGTCCGACAACGGCATCGACAAAAGCACAGTTACTCTTAACCGCTACGTGAAAAGCTGGGAGAAGCTGCTGACCAAACCGTTTAAGGAAGACGCTACCAACGCCTATTATGAGGCCACCACGCCTGGCTTCTCCGTGTTTGCCATTTCCGGCGAGGCGGCGAAGGCAAAGGCCTGCGCGCTCGGCGCAAAGCGCTGCTCCGGCAGCAATGTCGAGCAATGTTCAGCCGACGGCGCGGCATGGGCAGTCGTGGACACCTGCCAGTTTGGCTGCGATGCCGCCACCTCGGCCTGCGCGGCAGCGGTTGCATGCTCGGCCGGCGAATTGCGCTGCTCTGGCAACGACTTGCAGCGGTGCGCAGATGGGACCAGGTGGGAGACGACCGAAACCTGCCCGTCCGGCTGCCAGGACAGCAAATGCGTGCAGCAGCCAACCCAAGCGAGCGACAACGCCATGCTGCTGGCCGGCGTGCTAGCGATATTGGTAATCCTTGCCGCCCTATCCTTCGCGTACAGCAAGAAAAAGAAGGAGAAGGAAACCAAGCACGCGATCCTGAAGAAGCTGGCCGACATCGAAAAGAAGCACAAGAAAATCTAGCAGCCGTGCGGCAGCTTAAACGGTTTTGAGCTCGGTCTTCAGCTTTTCCATCTCTTTGTGGATGTCCTTGAAGTAATGGCCGATATCGCTGCCGGCCAGCGCCTTTGCGTCCGGCCGCTGGTGCGACACCAGGCGCGTGGTCAGCAGGGAAATTATGGTGTTGAGCGCATCCAAATTGCGGTAGCTGGCCGCCAGCCCCTTGGACAATTTCTGCTCGGTCTCCGCCAGGATGTCCAATGACTGCCTGATCTCAGCAGAGTAGGACTTCAGGTCGCTTATGCTCCGCAGGATATCGTTATATTTTTCCACCCGGACAAACAACGGCGGCGATTCCTTGCCGGGCATGCCCAGCGGGATTTGCTCCGGTTCCGCGGCCGGCAGGCTTGCCGCGTTGTCATCAGCCGGCTGCTCGTTGGGAAGGGCGTCGGGCTTCTTCCGCTTCAGAAACATGATTATTATTGGCCGGGACGGCTTAAATGCATGCGCTAGGCGGGGATTGAACCCGCGCTACAGCCTGTTTCCGGCCTGCGCCATGGCAAGGCTGCGTACTACCACTATACGACTAGCGCGATGTCTGTAATAATTCAGGCGGCAGGTTATTAAAATCAACCCTTCGCTTTTTTCATCCTTATGCCCTTGCACGCCGGGCAGAGCCGGGTAGCCGGCTCCATGAACAGCGGCTTGCCTTCGAACCCGCAGGTTTCGCACTTGTACTTGGCCATGAACACCACCTTAGCCTGCAACGCGGCTTGCAGCTTATGCCAAGCCCAGCACAGGCTTATCTGCATTATTGGCACGGCCTGCTTTAAAATGCAACATCATTCCGCGCCCATGCCGAGCTGCTTCGCCAGCTGGGCGAACGGGCCGCGCTTGAAGGCCTTCCCGCCTTTCGCCAGCTTGAGGATTTGCTTGGCCTTCTTGTAGTTGCGCAACAGCTCCCGGACTTCCGCCTGGCTGATGCCGGAACCCTTAGCGATCCTGGCTATCCGCTGCGATTTGATTATCTCCGGGTCTTCCCGTTCTTGCCGGGTCATGGACTGGATGGCAAACTTCCACCGCTTCATCTTGCCTTCCTGCACGTCCATGGCGTCCTTGGGTAGTTTCATGTGACTGAAGCCGGGGATCATTTCCGCCACCTTGGACAAGGCGCCCATCTTCTGGATGCCCTCGATCTGGTCCAGGAAATCCTGCATGGTGAACGCACCTCCTATAATCCGCTTGGCCTGGTTCTCGGACAGGCCGGCATCCTTGGCCTTTTCCAGCAAACCCTGGATGTCCCCATAGCCGATCAGCCTGGCAACAAAGCGCTTGGCGTCATAGGTCTCAAGGTCTTCCGGCCGCTCCCCGACCGCGATGAATCTGACATTGGACTTGGTGGCGGCGGCGGCAGCCAGCGCGCCGCCGCCCTTGGCCGTGCCGTCCAGCTTGGTGACGATGATGCCGGTTATGCCCACCAGCCGGTTGAACTCTTCCGCCTGCTTCCTGGCGGCTTGGCCGATGTCAGCCGGTATGACCAGAATGCATTCATCGGCATTGACCGCCTTTGCCAAGCGCTTTATCTCGTCGGCCAGTTCCTGGTCCAGGGCATCCCGGCCGGCGGAGTCAAAGATCAGCACCGCTTCCTTCGCTTCCTTGATGGCGTGCTTGGCGATGTCTTCCGGCTGCTTGCCCTTATCGTACACCGGTATGCCCAGCTGCTTGCCAAGCTGGCGCAGTTGCTCCTGGGCCGCGGGCCGGAAGGTGTCGCAGGCAACCATGGCCGGCTGCATGCCTCTGGATGCGAACCACTTGGCCAACTTGGCAGCGGTTGATGTCTTGCCGGAGCCGAACAGCCCGGCCAGCAATATCTTTTGCGGCTTCAGCTGCAGTTGCGCGCTTTCCGCGCCCAGCAGGCCGGTCATCTCATCATAAAAAACCTTTATGAAATGTTCTTTCAGCGTCAGGCCGGCCGGCAGGCTGGCCTTCAGCACGCGCTCCTTGATCCGGGCCGACAGCTCATAAACCAGCCGCACGTCCACATCGGCCAGCAGCAACGACCGTTGCAGCTCCCGGATTATGGCCTCTACCGATTCCTTGTCTACCGTCTGCAGGCCGGCGATGCGCCGAAGGGTGTCCTTCAACCCGGCGCCTAAGGTGTCAAGAACCATATAACTGCTGTTGTTTCCGCCGTATAAAAGCCAGCTGCTATTCCTTTACCAGCTCAAAAGCCGCTTCCCCACCGCTCTTCTCTACCGCCTTGGCGATGCCCTTGGCCGCCTCCAGCAGGCGCGCCTCCAAATCCTTGTAGCTCGTGCCAGTGCCGACCATCATGTAGGTTGGCGCCGATATGTACTTGACGGCAAATTCCGCCTTCTCCAGCGCCTTCTTGATCTGGCCGATGCCGTCCGGGGCATAGGAGATGAGCTTCAGCTTCACTTTCGCCTGGTAGGTCTTTTCCGTGTAAGACTTCTTCGCCACTTCGGCCAAGGCGTCGACCCATTTGGCATCGACCTTGCGGTCCTTCAGCAGGCCAGGATTCTTAAACGCTATTTCAAACGCCTTCTCCAGGCTGCCGAACTCCTCGTTCAGGCGATACCCGACCTGCTCGTACGCTTCATTCAGATCCTTTTTCAGGCCCCGTGCCGCCAGCTCCAGCATCTTCTCCGCCTTCTTCTCGCGGTTGAATTGGTTCAGCCTGCGGGCCGATTCCTTGCCGTCGACGCGCTTGACCGAAAGCAACACAGTGTCATTCTCAATCCTTACGACCTTGCACACCAGGTACTGGCCTTCGGATAGGAACTCCCTTATGTCGCGCACCCAGCGGCGGGCAACCTCGGACACATGGATCATGCCCGGCTTGCCGTACTCGATCATTTCCGCGAAAGCCGAATTAGGGTGAAGCTTCGTAATCCGGCAAACGACCGTTTCTCCAGGCTCCGGCAGGCCGCGCTTTCTCATAACAACCCCTTGGCCACCAATCCCGCCCAGGCAACTAGCATATTAACCATACCTTCAAACAAGACCTTCCCGCAGCAACTGCTATTTGACGACGCCCATTATCCTGGTCTTGATCACGGCCTTGCCGCCGGTCGCCTCGGCCAGCACCGCGT
>JACQOC010000026.1 GCA_016202785.1 Candidatus Aenigmatarchaeota archaeon | reverse complement strand
TTTTTCCACCTTACTAATAAAAACTTTATTCGCACAATTCTTGACCATCGTAATGGCAATAATTCCATTCGTCTAAACTCACTCCAGAATTCTTTCTTTGCCCTCATGCTTTCACCTTTTCATTCTACCTATTCTTTAGGAATGCTTGCTATCACAGTGAACTCCCCGTCAGCGCCGGGCGCGACGAACGAGTAGCTGAAGTCGCCGTTGCCGTCCGTCGTGGTCGTGTCGTCTATCACCGTCGCTTCGTCAGGCCCCTTTATCACGATTTTGACCTGCTTGTTATCATAGCCGCCGCAGGTTCCCTGCAGGCATTTGTAATTTGCGTCCTTGTAAGCAATCACCGGCCCGTCGCACACCGGAGCGGCAGCCGGCTGTGTTTCAGAAGTCTTCCCGCAGACCGAGAAGCACCCGTCGAGCTCCTGCTGCGACGGGCAGACCGGTATCCGCGAGAGCGCGGCTGATATGGCGAGGCCGTAGGGAGCGAAGTTAAAGCCGCTTCCGCTTCCGCCTCCGGCGATTCCCGCCATGTTTTGCTGCGAAACAGCGTTCGGATAGCCTGTGAGAACCTGAACCGGCTGGGGCTTGGCGGGCAACAGATTGCCTGTCACGTCGAACGTCGGGTTGGCTGTCGCCTGGCCTGCGGCAGGCGTAGGGCACACTTCAGCAAAAGCGGTGCTGAACTCGCCTGATGCGCAGCCGCCAGCTCCGCTTTCACAGTGTCCCGTAGCCTGGCTGAAGCACCATGTTTTTCCTTGGGAAATGCATCTAGAGCATTCAGAAGGTTTCTTGCAGCAGATTCCTGTTCCTCCGCCTGCGCTGCATGTTTTTTTATCGTAGAGTCCGAGCCCGTCGGGGTTTCTCAGCCCGAGGTCTTTGCACTCCTGCTCTCTTCCGAGCGTCGGGATGCAGTCCTCGCCAGACGAGCAGGTCGTGCCAGCCGGGGCCAAGGGCTGTGCATTTGTGCCCGTTCCAGCGTTGTCATTTGCATCGCCGTTCGCTGTCGCATCGTTGTTTTGGTCGTTTTGGTTGCTCCGCTTGTTAGCCTGCTGCAGCAGCTGATAATATAAAAGCGCGCTGCCCTGATCGACTCCTCTTCCGCACTGGCTGCTGCGTATCGCGCCGTCAAGCGTGAGAGATAATCCTGTGTTGAGCGTGGCTCCGCCTGTGAATGGCGCCGCGACTATCAGCCCTATGCCGCCGAGCAGCTCCCAGTTCACTGTCCTGCCGCCGCCTTGCTTGCTGCCAGGCACAAGAGTTGTGCCTTCGGGGCAGTCCTTGTGCTTGAGGTTTTTCGTCGTGCCAAGCGACCACCAGTCGGTCTTGAGGTCGCATCCAAGCACCTGCTCCTTCCTGCAGGTAAAAACATATCCTTCGCAACTATCTGATAATTTGCCGACATTGCCTGTGATAGTCACCGATTCCCCTGCCTGTATCAGTCTTGTTGCCGAAGCCGCTCCTGCTCCGGCTGTCTGGCTGCCGCCAAACGACGCGGTTATTGTCGCGTTGCTAGCCTGCAAGCAGTCCCTCTGGTTCGGCTGTTTCGGAGGTATGTTCTTTATCGCGTCGGGCGCGTCCCATTTTATCGAGCCGGGCGTCGAGGTGACCGGGGATTGTGTCGAAGCGGTGAGCGAGTTCAGGCTGACAAAAGAACAGACGCAGTATTCATCAGCGCCGCACGTGTATTGTCCCGGGCCCGCAGGAAGCTGGAACGGCCGCTGCACGTACTGCCCGGCTGTGTTCGTGACCTGCGTGCCGGCGCTCCACGTCAGTATCATCAGCTGGGGATCGCTTGTGCACTGACCCCACGGTATCTGCGCGGACTGGGCTGACAGCGTCGGAGAATAATATCCTGACGCGCCGCTGTAAGGGTACGCGCCGCTGTAAGGGTAAACGCTGTTGGATGTGCCGCACGCCTGGTTGCACGGCAGGCTCGTGATGCTCGTCCGCCCGCCTGTGGTGCATTTGCAGGTATTGCCTTTGTTGAAGCAGATGTCGTATTGGACCCTGTTATCAGTTGTCCTCTGGTTGCATTGCCCGCCGCCAGGGATTTGCTGCACGACCCTGCAGTACTCGTCGCATGCCGGATTCTCTGCAGCCCCGCAGCCGGTATTGCCGAACCATCTGCCTGAAATCTCCTCGCACACCTCCCGCGTGGCGATGTCTTTGTCATACATGTAATTATCGCCGCTCCTGATGACGCAGCAGCGCCCAGTGACTGTGCCGGGAGGCGTTGGCTGTGTGCCTGTGGCTCCTACGGTGAACGTTAGCCCGATGCTTCTCGCGATTCCCCTATCGCCATTGTACGCGTATATGTTCACTATATAATTCCCGGCAGCGAATGGTGTGATTGTTGTCGAGCACGTGGGCGGGCACACGCCCGTAAAGGTCCGCGGCGGGAAGACGGCGACATCGGCGTCATTTGCCCGCATCTCGATCCTGAAGCTGGTTGTTTCAGAGGGAACGTTGCCAAACTCGAGGCGCAGCCGCTGGTTCACCGTGCCCTGTGTTATTTCTGTTCCTGTTTCGGTCTTCAGTGTGAATGTCATGGGGCCGCCGGGCGTCGCTGGCGTCGTCCCGCTGAATTCTGCTGTGACAGTAGTTGTGGTTGGTGCGCCGGTAGGCAAGGTAATGGTGCATGTGTTTGGCGCCGTTGATCCGCTGCATGCGCCTCCCCAGCTGCCGGGAGGGAATGTCTGCCCCGTATCGGCAGTTGCCGTGAGCGTCACGCTTTGGCCCACATTGAAATCCCAGCAATATGTTCCACAGCTTGTTCCTTGCGGGCTGACAGTTACCGTGCCAGCGCCCGTTTTCGTCACGGTCAGCCGCTGCTTGCCCGATGACGGCGGGGTTGTCGGCGGCGTTGTGGCAGACGTTACAGTCACCTGTATAGTTGCGGCCTTCTGGAGCGACGATGAGTCTCTCACTGTAATGGTTGCTGTTCCTGCCAAAACGCCCCTCACTGTCAATGTAGTTCCAGAGATTGTGGCTGTTGCTATGTTCGTTGCCGAAGACGCAGCTGTGTGCGTGCCTGTTCCGCCGGAAATCTGAGACGTTGCTGCCGCGCCAACCGCGACCGTTATTGAAGAAGGTCCTGTCAGGCCGCCGCTTGTGCCGCCTGACGAAGAAAGTAAGAAGCTGTACTCGCCTGTCTGCGGATTTCTTATGCGCGTTCCGTCCTCAAATACGATATCAGACCAGTACTGAATAGTGTTACCAGCTATCGCGCCATTGAATGTATTTTGAGCCGCGCAGGTATTTTCCGCGTTGCAGTTCCGCGTCGGCCATGCTCGATTGACTGAGCCAACTTCCTTGAATTGTATTATATGAGACTGTACGTCATAATAGCTTGTACTGGAAGTAAATGTCATGACTTGTTGACCGGGATTCATGTTCGTCTCAGGATTTCTCGTCACCGTGCTGTACGGTTCTATGCAATTAGAACTGTATGTGCTTTCGCAGTAAGTCCGGCATGCGTCATAGGTGTCTCTTACTATTAAGAGGTTTGCAGTTGGCTCGACCCAGACATGGTGGGCGGCGCATCCCACGACTTCGAATTTTCCGCTCTTGGATGCACATCTGTATTTGCCGGAAAGACCAGGACAGAATTTTCCTATGATATTCAAGCTTGATGGAACAGCATAAACCTTCTGCGGTGCAGCCTCCACAACGCCGCTGCCAGCAGAAATCAGCGAAACATGTGGAATGCTAACAGTAACCATTGTGGCGAACATAACCAAGGCTAAGAATGCCAGCTTCATTGAAAAGATA
>JACQOC010000022.1 GCA_016202785.1 Candidatus Aenigmatarchaeota archaeon | reverse complement strand
CTGCGCAATGGTGCCGAAGACATGACCGGCGGCATGTGCTCCGCGAAACCAGCGAAAGCGGCCGGGGGCCGGCCCAGGCTGATTTCAGCGGTTGGATTGTTGGCCGCCAGGGCCACTTCCTGCATGGTTTCCAGCAGGCGTGACGAAGCGCGGACCGTCGAGCGCGACTTGGAGTTAATCAGCCGCGCCCGTTCCTGCACCACCTGCGTGATGCCATAGCCGTGCTCGAACCAATGGGCCGGCGCGTCAGCGGTCCAGGCGTTCGGGTCAATCTCGGGCATCGCCAGCAGGCCGACGCTTACGTTCGGATAGCCGTGGCGGCCGACAAAAAGGGTGACGGAGCTGCCGGAAAAGCTCGTGCCGACTTGCGCATGGGCCGGCGGCAGTTGGTAGAGGCGCAGGAATTGCGGGCAGTTGCGGTAGGCGTGGTTACCGCGGCACAGGTAACAGGCCGGCATGTAGATTATTGCGGCGCCGGATAATAAAACAGGTCCGCGATCTTACGCATAGTGGGCGCCAAGTACGGCTCCGATCAAGTAGCCGACGATGGCTGCGACCAGGCCGATGATGGCAAGTTCGGTGCCCGACCGCAGTTTGCTGCGCTTGGTCAGGCTGCCCTCAACGGCGCCCATGAAGAATAGGAACAGCGTGGAAAGGATTAAGGAAGTCCAGACTGCCGGCCAGATCGGCAGGACGAAGAAGGCAGCGACCGGCACGAACGAGCCGGCGAAAGTGGAGAACAATGTGACGATTCCATTCCGCATCGGGCTTTCCCACTCGACCGGGATGCTTTTGCGGCGCATGCTGGCATAGACCTCGCGCTGCGCACGCGAAGAGGTATATGAGACGGCGCCCATCGACACTGATTCGGCAAAGGTGGCGGCAATGCCCGCGATTATGACGATGCGGCTGTCCTGGGTGGCGACCGCGACACCCAGCACGATGCCTAAAACGTTTACTACGCCGTCCTGGCCGCCCAAAATGAAATCCTTCAGGTTTTCCCGGGCAAAATTGTGCTTGTGCAGCTTGTGCCGCAGCTTGGCGCGCATGCAATTTTATATGCCGCATGCCCGATAATAAAGCCATGGCGCAGGTCAAAGTGGCAAGCCTGGCGAAGCTGAAAGAACAGGTAGTTATGAAGGTCGCGGCCAATGGCAAGGAAATTGCGCTCTATTTTGCCGACGGCAATGTGTACGCTACTGACAATACATGCCCGCATGAGAACGGTCCGTTGGGCGAAGGCTTCCTTGAGGGCAAGATCATCACCTGCCCAATGCACGGCTGGCAGTTCGACGTCCGCACTGGCAGGCACGCGTTCATGCCCGGCATAAAAGTTCCAACGTTCAAAGTTGAGATAAAGAACGGTGATGTGCTGGTTGACATTTAATTCACGCCCACACCGTATCCCGCAAATATAGTGTCATGCAATGGAAACTGCCGAAGCCGGAGGTCAAGGTCGAGGCATCGATTGCATATACATGAAAGCCGGCTCGCCGCAGCCGATAATTGGTCGTGTGCAGATGGTTGGACGATAACACGGCGCGGTCGCCGAGGGGGAGCACGTTCGCGCCCCAGCCATAGACGCCTTGCTGCTCGCTGTCCGGCACTTCCAGCACGCGGCCAAGCCGTTGCTTTGCCCATTGGTAGGCGTTCACCAGCGGGGTGCTGCCGTCCTGAACGACGGTATGCTCGAGCATGGCACGATTGCCGAGCACGGTATCGCTGTCGATCGGCATGAGCAAGGTGTCCAAATGCATGACGTTGCCGCCGGCGTAGGCAACGCCCGGGTTGAAGTAATCCGGCACGAAGAACAACACGAGGTCGGATTCCGACTTCGTCGCCAGCAGCTGCGCTTCCTCTATGGCATTCGCTCCGCTTTGCCCGTTGATGCCAAAATACATCTTAGGCCGGTCGTTGCCCAGCGCGGCCTCCAAGCTGTATAGATCGGGATGGAACATGGTTACATCGCCCCCTTCCGCACGGTTTTCCATGGCATGGATATAGTTGGCCTCGCCCAGCGCCATTTGCAGAATATCCGGTTCCTGTTGCCGCTGCCACATCGCCATGCGCGACTTGACCAACCCGGTGGGCGTAGCTATCGCCGGATCCTGGGCATAATAGAGCGACGCCTGCGGCATCAGGTGCTGCAGTTTCCGATAAACCTTGGAACGATTTTGCGGCGGAAGCTTGCGGAAGGTCGGGCTGGCCTCTAGGCCCTGAAACAAGGTTTGGACCAATCCATGGGACGGATTATATGCCATTTCGCTGAAATACTCACGGAACACGTCGCTGTATCCTGGCCATTGCCTTTCCACGGTTTTAAGGCCTTGCGCGAATTCGCGTGCCAGGTAAGATTTAATCTGCTCGCCCTTGGTGCGCAGCAGCTCTCTGATTTGCAGCACTTGGATTCCCTCTTGCCGCAGCACCGCCGCCATTTCGTCATGCTCTTTGCCAGCATCTTCCAGCCATTCGGCAAAGGCGCGCTTCTCTCCGGCTAAAGACGGGTCAAATCCCCAATATTCCGGATGCTCGAACGCCAGCTCGGTTTCTTCCCCTGGCCGGTGCACCAGAATGGTCACCGGCTTCACAATTTCCGAGTTGCAGTGGTATTTGGGCATGATTGACATCAATCAGATTGGCCCCAAACCTTTTATCCGGTTATGGCGCTTTGCGAAACTTTTTAAGCATACCGAACCACTATCCTATGGCTAAGCAGGTCTCTATCGCAACGCTCGGCAGCCACTCCGCCCTGAACATTCTGAAAGGCGCCAGGGAAGAGGGCTTTAAGGCCATTTGTGTCTGCCGCAAGCAGGACGAACAAGTTTACCGCAGCTTTGGCGTGGCGGATGAGATCATTCTGGTCGACAACTTTGCGGAGTTGAACAGCAGCAAAATAGTTGGCCAGCTGGAAAAGCTGAACGCAGTCATTGTCCCGCACGGCTCCTTTACCGCCTACCTGGATATCAAGGAGCTGAAACTGCCCATTTTCGGCAACCGCAAGCTGATGGAAGTGGAAGCCAACCGGGAACGGCAGCGCGATTGGCTGAAGAACGCCGGGATCAGCATCCCGGCTGCGGTCGCCAGGCCGGAACAGATCGACAGGCTCAGCATTGTCAAGTTCCACGGCGCCAGGGGCGGCAAAGGCTATTTCCTGGCGGACAGCTATGCAACGTTCCAGCGCAAGGCAGCGCGGCTGAAGGCAAAAGGCCTGCTGACTGAAAGCGACCTGCGCAACGCCCATATTCAGGAGTATGTCATCGGGGTTAACACCTACTTCTCCTTCTTCAACTCCGTGGTAAGGAACGAACTGGAACTATTGTGCATCGACAAGCGGTATGAGGCCAACATCGACAACATCGCCCGGCTGCCGGCCGAAGACCAGCTAAGGATCGAGACGGATCCGACCTACACGGTGACGGGCAACATACCGCTAGTGGTAAGGGAGTCTTTGCTGCCCGAAATATTTGCCATGGGCAAGAAGGTGTGCACCAGCGCCAAAACATACGATGCCAAAGGCATGTTCGGGCCGTTCTGCCTGGAAAGCGTCATCAACCAGGATTTGAAAGTCGTCACCTTTGAAATCTCGGCCCGGATCGTTGCCGGCACCAACACCGGCATCGGCACGTCCCCCTATGCTTACTTGAAGCACGGCCCGGGCATGTACATGGGCCGGCGCATTGCGCTGGAACTGAAGGAAGCGCAGGCGCAGGGCATGCTGGAGAAAGTGCTGACTTGAGATCCCAAGACTGTAACCGCTAAGCGTCAGCAAGAAAAAGGTCGAATTGGTAAGCGGTAAACGGTTTCGGAGTCCGCACAGATATTCGCATTACTTTGTTGGCATCTTCAGTTTCCTGATAATGCATTATGTTGTCAGTTTTGCCCGGCAGCGTTATTCTGGGTTTCCTTTCCCAGAGGGCAGCGTCGAAGGCCAATTCTAGCACCAGCTTGTCCACTGGCGAATCGTATTGGAGTATAGCAGTGTCCCTACCAGTGGTAACCAGCGGTGCGAACAATTTAGGCCTATTCATCGCATTTTCTATCGCATAGCGGCCAGTGTTCAATTGCTGATAAAATATTTCAAGTCCGGTAGCCCCGGAAATTATTCCCGACTCACCGACATAAAACGGCTTGGTAGGGACAAAGACGCCGATATGAGCGGCATTGTTGTCAATGTTAGTCACGCTAGAATTGGAAATAATAGCCTTAATGTCATCAGCTTCCGCACCAGAAGTTCTGCCTATCTT
>JACQOC010000018.1 GCA_016202785.1 Candidatus Aenigmatarchaeota archaeon | reverse complement strand
GGCATCCTGGTCAACAAGCAGTGCCGCTGCATCGATATCGCGCAGGCGCATGGCATACCGCTCATCTACAATGACCGGAAAGGGTTCTTAGGGGGCAACGCGGCCATGGCGACCGGGCAAAGGCTGGCGGACTACGATCAGCTGAACCTGAAGAGCATACGGGCGCTGGAACAGGAGAAAGGCTTCCAGACCGACCTCATATGCCTGGCGGGCTATTGGGCCATATTAAGGAAGCCGTTGCTGGACGCGTTTGCCGGCCGGATAATCAACAGCCACCCGGCCGACCTGACGGCGCTGGACAATGCCGGCAAGCGCAAATATGCCAATGTTTACGGCTGGCATGCGGCCATGGCGGCCATCGGCAATGGGGAACAACATACCAAGACCTGCATCATCCTGGCCACCAGGGAAGTGGATGAAGGCCCCATCCTGGTGACGTCGCAGCCGCTGGCATTCGCCAAGAAATTGGACAGCTTGAAAAGGTTGCCGGACGGGCCGGCCAAGCAGCAAGCGCTGCAAGAATTTGCGGGACAGCACCAGGAACTGCAGAAGAAGGCCTGCGATTTTCCCGCCTACTTGAAGGCGCTGGAGCTGATAGCGGCAGGCAGGCTGGCGCTCGGCACCGGAACGCAAGGCAAAAACAAAACGATGTACCTGGACGGGAAACCACTGCCATACGGCGGCTACCAGCTTTAGGCAGGCGCGAAGTGCAACAATTTACTCTTCCTCTTCTTCCTCGACGACATCCCGGATGCCCTTTCTTTCCTTGATGCCGGAAACCACTCTCGATTCCAGCTCCTTGGGCAGCGGCTCGTAGGTTATGTCGATCAGCGAATAGAACGCCAGGCCGCCCGTAGCCGACTTCAGCGCGGAGTTGAAGCCGAACATTTCCGCCACCGGCAATTTGGCGATGATGATGGTCAAGCCGCGCTCGTCGCGCATCTCGAGGATTTGGCCGCGGCGGTTGCTGACTTCCTTGGTGGCCCCGCCGACCTGCTCGATCGGAACGTCGATACGGATAATTTGCTTCGGCTCGCGCAAGTAAGCCTTGCCCTGTATCATCGCATCCCTTATGGAGCGGCGCACCGCGGGGATGACCTGAGCAGGCCCCCTATGGATGGCGTCTTCGTGCAGCTTGGCATCGACTAGCTTGACCTTTACTGCCGAGCAAGGTTCCCGGGCCAGCGGGCCGGCATTGACCGCCTCGATGAATGATTCTTTCACCATCTCCATCACTTCCAGGATGGCGTGCACCCCTTTAGTCGCGTCCAGCAGCATGCAGCGGTTATGGATCAGTTTGACCTTCTTGGCCTCGTCCCGGTCAAAGCCCAGCTCCATCAGCTTGTTCTGCAGCTCGACGGCTTTCTTCTTGATCTCCTGGTCGGTTATCTGGCCCTCGACCATGGCGTTGTAGACCGCTTCCTCGAGCGGCTCGACCATGAAGTAGAAGCGGTTGTGCTTGTTCGGGCTCTTGCCCTCCACTGCCGGGCTGGCAGCCTTTACGCTCTCGTTGTAGATGACGATCGGCGAGCTGATGCTGATCTCGATCCCAGCGTCCTTGATCTTGCGCTCGACCTTGGCGTCCAAGTGCAATTCGCCCAGGCCGGAAACTAGGGTTTCGCCGGTCTCCTCGTTGATCTGGGCCTTTAGGGTCGGGTCTTCCCTAGCGATCTTGCGCAGCATCTCGATGAGCTTGGCCAGGTTTTTCGGGTCCTTGGGTTCGATGGCCTTGGTAACGACGGGCTCGAAGATGTGCTTGATCTCCTCGAAGCCAGCGATGACGTTATCCGGGTCGCAGATGGTGGCGCCGGAAAACGCCTCCTTGAGGCCAATCACGCCGGCGATGTTGCCGGCATAGACTTCTTCCATCGGGATGCGCTTTGCGCCCCGGTATATGGAAACGATCTGCACCTTCTCGACCTTGTTGGCGCCCAGCACGTACACGTCCTGGCCCTTGGTCAATTTGCCGGCAAAGATGCGCACGGTAGCGACATAACCAGCATGCGGATCCGGGTAAACCTTGGTGACAATGGCCGCTAGCCGGCCGTCCGGCTTGCAGGCCATCATGGCCTTGCCGATTTCCGACTGCTCGTCCCCGGGCCAGATCTTCGGGATACGGTATTGGGCAGCCGTGTATGGATTGGGCAGATGTTTGACTACCATGTCCAGCAGCACATGGTGCAGCGGCATGCGCTTGGCCAGCTCGGCGTCATTGCCGGTTTCGGTCAGCGCGATGACTTCCTTGAAGCCCAGGCCGTTCTTCTGCATGTACGGGACGGAAACGGCCCATTTGCGCAAGGCGGAGCCAAAGGCGACGGAGCCGTTCTCCACGCTTACCAGCCATTTTTCCCTATATTCCGGCTCCACATACTTCTGGATGCGCATGTTGACTTCCTTGATGATATCCTTGAAGCGCTCCAGCATTTGTTCCGGAGTCAGCTTCAACTCCCGGATCAAGCGGTCCACTTTGTTGATGTACAGCACCGGTTTGACACGCTCGCGCAACGCCTGGCGCAAAACGGTCTCGGTCTGCGGCATGATGCGCTCGACCGCATCCACTACCACAATGACGCCGTCCACGGCGCGCATGGCGCGGGTGACGTCGCCGCCGAAGTCCACGTGCCCAGGGGTGTCGATCAGGTTGATAAGGAACTCTTTGCCGTCCACCAAGTGCACCATGCTGGCATTAGCAGCGTAAATGGTTATGCCGCGTTCCTGCTCCTGCGGGTCGAAGTCCATCGCCAGCTGCTTGCCGGCCAGGTCCTCAGAAATCATGCCCGCACCGGCCAGGATGTTGTCGGACAGCGTCGTTTTGCCGTGGTCGATGTGCGCGACGATGCCCATGTTGCGAATCTGGTCTACCCTGACCATCAGCTCCTTCACTACCTGTGCCAGATCCTTTTCCGCCATACTTGGGCCGCAGCCGGCATGCATGCCTGCTGCGGAAACTATAAGAATAAGATAGAGTAACGGGATATTTAAATGCCTTCAGCACGCTTGGCAATGGCTTTGCCGGCCGGTGCGCTGCCGGTGACGATCCGGATTGCGATGGTAGTGTAAACGACGGTTGCCATCAAGGCCACTGACACCACGCCGACGAACACGCCCGCGTCCGGTATGCCGAAAATCAGCGGGTATTGGGCCAGAACGGCAGCGGCCAGGCCGCGCGGCGCCATCACCCGTATCACGTTGGTTTCGAGAGCGGAGAAGCCGTTGCCGAGCGTGGCCAGGCGCACTGCCGCTATACGCACCAGCACCAGCACGGCCGCAATGACTAACCCGTACACGATGAACTCCTGGCTGACGGTAAAGATGATGCCCAGGAACACGAAAAAGAACGAGCGGATGAAGAAGCTGATCTCGGCTTGGAACGCCTTGAAGGTGCTGTCCACCGTGAACCGCTTGCGGAAGCGCAGCATGCTGGAGAATGTTGTGCTGTTGCCGAGCACCAAGCCGAACACCAAGGCAGCAATGGCGCCGCTGCCGCCGTTGGATTCGGCAAACGCGTAGATCAAGAACAGCACGGCCAGGGTCAGCATGTAGTCGAACTGCCGGCCCTTGAGCCGGTCTAGCGCAAACAGCCAGGCGATGCCGGCCAGGCCGCCAATGACTGCGCCAATGGAAAACGCGGCCAGGATGCCCTGGGTGGCCGACACCTGGCCGGCCTGGTTGATGAAATTGATGATCGTTATCGCAACGATGACCACCAACGGGTCGGTAAGGATGGATTCCAGGTTGAGCAAGGTCTTGGTCCGTTCCGGCAGGCGCAGGCCGTGGACGATAGTTATCACGATCGGCGAGCTGGTGCCGCCCAAAATGGCGCCCAACAGCATGCCCTGCAGCAGGCTGAAATTGAGCAGGTAGGTGGATACAACGCCTACTGCCAGGATGGAGAATGCGGTGCAGGCAATAGCTAGGGCCATGCTGCGGCCGAAGCCGCGCACCAAGCGGTAAAACTCCATGTTCAGGCCTGCTTCGAACAGGATGAGTAGCAAAGCTATGGTCGCGATCACCGGGGCAATTGCGGCAAACAGCGTGCTGTCGACGAAATGCAAAACCGGGCCGACGAGCATTCCGAACAACACCAGCCAGATGATGTCAGAAATGCGTGTCTTCTCGAACACCAGCAGGCCGAAATAACCGATGATGATAGTGGCGGCAAAGAGGAACAACAAGGTCAGCGGGTCAAGCGCCATGCTTTAGTTAGAGCGCGAGGGTATAAAAATTGGAATCCGCGCTGGGCGCAGGAATTAGGAGCAGAAATCCCCGGCATCCTTCTGGGAGTCGATGACGATGCCGAATTCGGAATAGACCGAATCGCAGTTCGGGCACATGAAGGCTGCCGGCTCTTTGTGCCAGAGTTTCCCACATGTCCCGCACAGGGGACATTTGTCAGCCATCCAAATACCTGTTAAGAGATTCGTCGAGCCTTCTTATAAACCTGCACAGTTTGCAGTACCAAGGTAATGAAATTTCCACAGCTCCCCGGCCGGCATTTATTATCGGCCGGGCAAACTATTAGGTATGAAGCCCGTTGTTGCTTTGTTGGCCGCGGCCATTTTGCTCAGCGGCTGCACGCAAACAACGCCGGCCACGCCACCCGCCAACCAACCGGCGCAAGACCTGCCAACGGCTGCCGAGCCGACGCCGGACAACGCCAAGCAATTCGCAATTTCGATCACCCACTCAAAGGGCTATCAGCCAAGAGAGTTTACCGTCACCAAGGGTGACACGGTAAGGTTCCTTGCCACCAGCGACCCGGTGAGCCATAGGCATGGCCTTACCATTGAGGATTTCGGAGTGAACGCAGAGGTGGCCGCCGGGCCAAATGATCCGCCGCAGGCCGTCGAATTCGTGGCGGACAAGGCCGGCGATTTCCCGATCTGGTGCAAGACTTGCGTCGAGGGCCCAGAAGGCTCGCACCCATGGATACGCGGCACGCTGTTTGTGAAAGGCAATTAGACAACCCTGGATTGCGCAGCAAACCCGCGGTGAACTGTGAAATAAGCGAAAAATGCTTCAGGCGCGCAGCGCGTTGCCGACGCTGATCCCTTTCTTCTCCGCAATGGCCAGCAAGGCTAATCGCTTCTTGCGGCCGACCGCGCCGGCAATGTATGCGCGTTGCGTTTTCGGGTCGATGGCCTGCATCTGGCTGGCCGAGCTGACCGTGACATTGAACTTGCCGCGGTCCAAATACCGAACGCCTGCGGCATTCTTGTAGCCGACCTTGGGCCTTGCCCCTCTGGACTTTATGTTGTGGCGCTGCTTGGACTGTATCCCTTTCGGCTTGCGCCAGCGGTTGGGAACGCGCTTGCGGTAACCCTGTTGCACGCGAAACTTCGGGGTTTTTTTCTTGGCTGGCATAGTGGCCTTATTTCTTTACCGGCACTGGCGTTTGCGTGGTGTAGATGCCGTCCTGGAAGATG
>JACQOC010000016.1 GCA_016202785.1 Candidatus Aenigmatarchaeota archaeon | reverse complement strand
GCCTTCGCCGGCCATGTATTCTGCCATGTCGATGGCCTCTTGGACGTCGCCTCTTGCTTCGGGCAGCACTTTGCCCATCTCCATGGTGACCAGCCGGGCCAACCGCTCCTTGTTCTTCCTGAGCAGCTGGGCCGCTTTCAGGAGGATGTTGCCCCGGGCCGGAGCCGGCGTGTTTTTCCAGCCCTCCAGCGCCTTTTCCGCTGCAGCAACCGCCTGCTCCAAATCAGCGCCGGTCCCTTTCTGGGCCTGGCCCAATGGTTTGCCGGTGGCCGGATTAAGGCTGGGAAAAGTGGCATGTGATGCTGCTGGCCGCCACTTGCCACCGATGTACAGCTTGCCGGCTGCCATATACAGATTTCACCTTGCTGGAATAAATGCTCAGAACCGGTCCAGGAAGTTCCAGAATAGCAGCTTGTAGGCCAGCAAGGCCGCGTTCATTTCAGTTGTTGTGTTTACCGCTTCCTGCGGCGAATAGCTGCGGGCAGCGGTGCGCATCTCCGGTGCAACCTCGACGATGTCGAAGCCTAACAATTTCGCTTTCCCGGCACTTATGATACTGTACAGCAGCCGTTCCACTCCTGACAATTGCAGGCCGTGCGGCAGCGGCGTGCCGGTGCCGGGAAATATGCTCGGATCAAAGCCGTCCACGTCGATGGTTATCCACAAATATTCAGTGTCCACCAGATCCGCAATCCTGCGCGCCAAGTTGTCGTCCAGCATGCCATTGAAGATGAGATTGCTTTTCTCAATCCATTTCGGCTTGAAGCCGGGCCGGGCATAGAAGCCGGCCGGCTGGGTGGCGCAGTAGAAAATGCTGTTCGCGAGGCCTTTTTCCGCTATGTATTCAGCTTCGCCGCCGACATCGGCCGCGCTGATATGGTCCCTTATCCCTAGCTGCACGGTCGGGAAGCCTAGTTCGACGGCGTTGCGCATGATGCTGCCATGGCTGTACTGCAGGCCTTCGAACGCGTCGCGCAGGTCCAGGTGGGCATCGATTTGGAGCAAGGTGACAGCCTTTGGCTTGTACATACCCTTGACCGCCTGCAACGCGCCGTTCAGCACCGAATGCTCGCCGCCAAACAAGGCCAGCAGCTTCTGCTGTTTCAAAATGTCAGTTGCCAAGCCGGCAACGTCTGCCACCATGGCTTTGGATAATGCGTCTACATCTTCATGCTCTGCCACTTCCGGATATTCGAAGATGCCGGCAAAATGCGCCTTGGCCTTATCCGACAGCCTTGCGGTGTAGCCGACCGGCGGATATTCGATCTGGTGGCTGGCCTGCATTATGGCATGCGGCCCCAGCCTAGTGCCTTTCTTGTAGGAGGCAGTAGCGTCAAATGCAACGCCAAAAATGCCGGCATCAGCAGCTGCAAGGCTAGGGTTGTTCTCGTTGTCAAGGAACGTGCCGAATATCTTCCCGTCGGTAAGCACGCCTTTCAAATCAGGCATTAAGCTAATTTGGCGGCAAACTTTTAAATGGGCCAGGTAATATTGTTCTGAAACAGATGGACAAGAAAAGCGACCTGCTCAAGGTGCCGGTTGAGCACATTGACATCAAGAAGCTTGATTCCGTTAACTTAATTGAAGCCTTCGCCAAGATGTCGTTCCAATCGCGCAACCTGGCACGGGCAGCCACGATATATGAAAAGATGCTATCCGACCGCAAGTGCTCGGTCTGGCTCACCCTTGCCGGCAGCACGAGCGCGGCCGGCTGCATGCAAGTGTATGTCGATATGGTGCGCAACCGCATGATCGATGTGATCGTTGCTACTGGCGCCGCCATCGTGGACATGGACTTCTTCGAAGCGTTAGGCTTCAAACATTACCAGGGCAGCCCAGACGTCGATGACAAAATGCTGCGCAAACTGTACATCGACCGCATCTATGACACGTACATAGACGAAGAGCAATTGCAGGCCTGCGACAAGACCGTTTGCCAGATAGCGGACGGCATGCAACCCGGCGCCTATTCCTCCCGGGAATTCATCTGGGAAATGGGAAAATACCTGGCTAAGCATGCCAAGAAACAGGACTCGCTGGTGCAGGCAGCCTATGAGAATAATGTGCCGATCTTCTGCCCGGCCTTTTCCGATTCTTCGGCTGGCTTTGGCCTGGTCCTGCACCAGGAAAAGGGCCCAAGCCATGTCTCCATCGACTCGGTGAAGGATTTCCGCGAGCTCACCCAGATAAAAATGGCGGCCAGCGAAACCGGCCTGCTGATGGTAGGCGGTGGCGTGCCCAAGAATTTCGCCCAGGATACGGTAGTGTGCGCCGAAGTGTTAGGCAAAGAAGTTCCGGTGCACAAATATGCGGTGCAGCTGACGGTAGCCGATGTCCGCGACGGCGCCTGCTCTTCTTCCACCCTGAAGGAAGCAAGCTCATGGGGTAAAGTAGATACGGTCCATGAGCAGATGGTATACGGGGAAGCGACCACCACCTTGCCGTTGCTGGTCAGCTATGCCTACCACAAAGGCAGCTGGAAATCCCGGGAAGCAAGGAATTTTGCCAGGCTTTTTCCCGAGCGGAAATAGCCGATTGCAGGATAGTGGCAGTTTATGATTGCGCGATTACCAGCTGTCCAGATCCAGCTCCGGCCGCCCCTTCCTGCGGTCCATAATCGCGCCCAAAATGCCGCGCAGGTAGCAGACGGAAATGACCGGTAGGAAGGCGGCCGCATAAACCGGCACCAAAAGCATGCTGCGCTTTTGGCCGCCGTTGCGGCTCAGCATGGCTATATGCGCCATGGTGCCAAGGGCCAGCGCGGGCAATACCATCCATAGGTGCCAAGTTATGGCAACCACGAGTGCGATTAGCACAAATATGTAGGCGGACATGTAGATCAGGAACTGCGGCCTGGTTAGATATAGTCGGTAATGGTTGCGGAACACGTGCCATGCTCCTTTCCCCCAGCGCACTTTTTGTCGGACCATGGCAGAAAAGGTGGCAGGTTCAGCGGTTTCGGCATAGGCGTGCGGCTCATACAAGACTTTGTACCCATTCCTGACCGCCTTGGCGCAGAAATCTATGTCTTCTATTATGGTGTCGGACCAGCCGCCCAGCCGCTCAAACGCGCTCCGGCTGACTGCTATACAGCAGCCCCGAAAGCCCAGCATGGTGCCGAAAAACATGCTGGTCTTAAAGAACGATTGGTTGAGCCGGTCCTCAACTGCTAGCAGGCTGGGTAGCAGACCGCTGTTATGCACGCCATATCTGGGCTGGACCGCGGCCACCGACCCGTCGGCAAACCAGGCCGCCAACATGCCGATGGCGTCTTTGTGAATCACGGTATCTGCGTCCAGGAAGACCAGCACGCTGCCCCTGGCCTGCTTGGCCGCCTGGTTGAGGGCATTGGCTTTCCCCAATCGCTGTTTATTCTCAAGGTAGATTGCGCCATATTTTCTGCACAGCTGCCTGGTTGAGTCTGGCGTATCGTTCACCACGATTATTTCCTTGTTGTGGTAAGCAGAGTTGGCCGCCGACTGCAGTGTCTGGCCGATGGTGGCGGAGGAATTGTACGCTGGTATGATGATGGATACCAAGCCGGCAGCTTTTTTTTGCGGCCGTTGTCTGCCCTGTTCCCAGGACCAGCCAAGCAGCAGGAACAGCAGCGCTGCCCCGACTGGCAGCAAAAACAACAGCAGTTCATTCATGCGCCACCAACCCCCACATGGCTAGCATCAAAATAGTTTGTGGCGGGTCCTCTTTAAACCCGATAGCAGTCATTTTAATAGGCTTGATACATGTCTAATGATGAAAGACATAATGGAGCTGGCGAAGCGCCGCGGTTTTTTCTGGCAGGCGGCTCCGCTCCACAACCCGATTGCCGGGTTTTATGACTACGCACCGATGGGATCGTTAGTCAAGCGACGCTTCGAGAGCCTGTGGCGGAATTACTTCCTTTCCCTAGATGACAACTTCTACGAGATAGAAGCCAGCGTAATCATGCCCGAGAACGTGTTCAAGGCCAGCGGCCATTTGGCATCGTTCGTCGACCCCATCGCTAAATGCAAAAAATGCGGGCACGCGGAACGGGCCGACCACCTGCTTGAAGACGTGCTGAAGGAGAGCTTCGAAGGCCTGGCGGCTAGCGACATGATAGCTTTGATAAAGAAGCATGGCATAAAGTGCCAGAAGTGCAAGGGCCCGCTGGAAGAGGTGGGCGTGCTGAACATGATGTTCCCGCTGGACGTCGGAACCGGCAAGGAAGCGAAAAAGGCCTATCTTACGCCTGAGACCGCCCAAGGCGCTTACGTCAATTTCGCGCTGGCCTTCGACGTGATGCGCCGGAAACTGCCGCTCGGTTTAGCGATCATCGGGAAAGCGTTCCGCAATGAGATCAGCCCTAGGCAGGGCCTGATACGCATGCGCGAGTTCACCCAGGCCGAGCTCCAAATCTTCTTCGATCCGGATGCAATAACGAGCCATCCTAAGTTCAAGGACATTGAAGGCTATCAGCTCCGCTTGCTGCCGGCCAAGTCCAGGGACTCGGGAAAAGTGGCCGTGTTGCCGGCCGGCCAAGCCAAGGAGCTGGGCCTTCCGGAATTCTACCTTTACCACATGGCCATGGTGCAGAAGTTCTACCTCGAGGTTCTGCGCCTCCCGGAGCAGCGCTTCCGGTTCAGGGAGCTGGTTGGCGAGGAAAAGGCCTTCTACAACAAATACCACTGGGACATCGAGGCCAACTTGGACACCTTAGGCGGCTGGAAGGAGATAGCAGGCTTGCATTACCGTACTGACCACGACCTCCAGGGCCACGGCCAAGTGTCTGGCCAGAAGGTTGCGGTAAATATCGAAGGCAAGGAGTTTGTGCCGCACGTGCTGGAGATCAGCATGGGCGTCGACCGCAACGTCTATGGCCTGCTGGACCTGGCTTACTCCGAGGAGCCGGAGCGGGTAGTGCTTAAGTTCCCGCGCGCCGTCGCCCCGTTCGATGCCGGCATATTCCCGTTGGTGCGCAAGGACGGCCTGGATGCCAAGGCGCGCGTAATATTTGATGTACTCAAGCAGCACGGCTTCCGCGTTTTCTATGACGAGAGCGGCAGCATCGGCCGCCGCTATAGAAGGATCGATGAGATCGGCGTGCCGGCCGGCATCACCGTCGACTATGACAGCATGCAGCAGGAAGACGTCACGCTGCGCGACCGCGACTCGATGCAACAGGTAAGGATAAAGATTGAGCAGCTGCCGGCCAAGCTCAGGGCCTTCCTCCAAGGCGCCGCGATGGAAGCTAGTGGAAAATAGTCAGCTTTTCTTAAGCCGCAGGATGGCTTCCGCAATATCGCTGTTGCATCCCGCCAGTGCCGCTTCCGCCTGCTCCTTACTGGCGCCGGTCTGCTGCATTATCAGGCTGACATCCGCTTGCCGCAGCGCTTCTGGATTCTTCCTGGCTTCCGCATGCGCCTGGCCAACAACTTGGTAGGTTTCCTGGCCCATCATGTTGAGTCTGGTCACCTGCGGACTGTTTATTATGATGTCCTTGTCGGCTGTCCTTATGATGACCTGTTCAGCTGCGATCTCGCTGGCCTGCATCCCCATCTGCTTGGCGATCTTTTCCAGTTGCTTGGGGTTGATTTTCATGGAGAAAGTATGGGAAACTTTATTTAAATTCGGAGCATGCGCCAGGTTTGCGGTGAGCGCTGCCTGCCGGGCAATGGCAGGCGCCTGCCGTTCCGCCGATAACGGTTTTCTTACATCATCCCGCCTTCCTGCCTGTTGTAGGTCTGGCTGGCTGCGGTTGGAGCATGACGTCTTTGAGCCAAGGCAGTTGCTGGTTGGCTTGCACGCTTTGGAACGGCTGCACAACCTTTTGCACTCCTGGCTGGCTGAAGGCCTGCGCGCTGCCAAAAGCCCTTTCGCTTTTGGCGTTGCGGATGATCAGGAAAGCGACGATCGCAATGCAGATTATGAGCAAAGCGTTGACCACATCCTGGCTGCCGGACAGCAGCATGCCGCTCAGGCCGGCATCGCTCGCGGCAGTTGGCTGTTCCGTTGGCACGGCATTGCGCACCGCAAACACGAAGCTCTGCTCCCGGCTTACCCCTTCTCCATTGGCGGTAACCACTACCGTAAACACGGATTTTTCATGCGGTCGCGGAGTGATAGATAACGCAATCCGGCGCTCTTCGCCCGGCGCCAGGCTGGCGATGGAATGCGTGGAGTATTCGTACCAGCCGTCCGGCATGCCGGAAACGCTGATCCCGATATCATTCACTTCCACCTGGCCGGTATTGATTACCGACACTTCCATTTCCGTGGTCGAGTTGACGTTGATGTTGGCGCTTTCCGGCACGACTATGGACAAGTCGATGCGCTTTTCGACCGTTATTTCCAGCGCCTTTTGCGCACCCTTGTAATTGTTTTTGGTCGCCGTCACCATGATTGGATGGCTGCCCGCCTCGTCCGGCGCCTGGATGATTGCGGAAAACACGCCGCTGCCGCTGGCCTTGACACGTCTCGATTGGCTACCGATGGCAACCTCCACATCGGCTTCGCCGACGAAGTCGCCAAAGCTCCTGATTATCCCCAGCACGTTGACGGTATCGCTGGAAAAGTAGTTGGACTTGTCGGTCTTCACTTCTATCTCCAAAGACCGCTTCTCGCCGACGATGAAGGCGGCCGTTTCAGTGGTAGTAAGCTTCGCGCGGTTGCGTACCAAGTCTATTTCCGCATTAGCGTTTTCCCAGGAACTGCCGCACCGGCCGGTATCGATGTTCCAATCCCGGCAACGCAGCACGCTGATGTCCGATTCGTTGACGATGCCGGATGGGTTGTATTCGAACTCGATATGAGCCTTGTTGAACACGGCGGCCATCTCCACTGCAACCCCGGCCATAGTCTTCAGGCCATCGATGTTGGCGCTCTCAACGGCGTCGACCCGGATGAAATTGCTCAAATCGCGGTTCGCCTGGACAGCAGTGAAATTCACCTTGGCCTTGCCAAAGGTCACCAACAAGTCATAGGTTCCGGGCCGCAAGGTGGCGCTGTAACCGCCGTCCCTTACTTTCACCAGTTTTGTGTAACCGGCATTGGAGAAGAGCAGGTCTGCAGCTACCTGCTTGCCGACCGCTCCCACCAAATCACCTGCGACCTGGACCACATAGTCCAGCGAGTTGGTCGACACTAGTGTGGTGCTGTTGTAGGCAAGCGTGACCTCCAGGCTTTGGCTGCCGTACGGCAGCTGCGGGAGCGTGAACCTGACCCGGTCGCTGTCTAGGGAGAAATCAATGTTTTGGCCGCCAACTGTTACCCGCATATCTTCCTTCTTCGCTATGCCCTGGCCGTGGTCAGTTGCAGTCAGCTTCAGTTCCATCTGCCGGCCGCCGACCGCTTCAGTATCTGCGGGATTGGCAGAGAACTCCAGCGGCTGGATGACCGCGGCCGCAAAAGTCTTGCGCACGACGCGCCCCTGGTATTCAGCCTCCACTTCCATGGTGTAGTTGCCTTTGGCAAGGCTGCCTTCAGATTGCACGTGCCAGCGGTCGACATAGAAATAAGGATCGGCTATGGCTATTTCTTGCCCGGAGGCCAGCAATCGTAGGCGCACCCCACTGTTGATGTTCTCCCCGTCCGGCAGGCTGCGCAACCTTAGCTCGATGCCCATCTTCTCGTCGGAATAGACGGTGTTTGGCGCCTTGAGGATGTCAAATTCCAGGTCGCGGATGGTAAATGCAACTTTTTCCGAGCTGCCGCCCGCGTTGCAATATATCCGGTATTCCCCGACCACTGGCGGCAAGTAGTTCATCGAATAGGCGCTGCCGTCCCGGGCAAACCTGGTCAGGTTGGCCATGAT
>JACQOC010000017.1 GCA_016202785.1 Candidatus Aenigmatarchaeota archaeon | reverse complement strand
TGGCCGTGCAGGTGCATCGGATGGGTCGCTGAACTGCCGGCGTTGATCAGCCTGACCAGTATGCGGTCGCCCGACTGCACCGCAATCGGTTCGGTGTCCGGAAACGCCTTGCCGTTGATGGTGAACAGGTTGTAGTTCATCGAGTGCGCCAGCATATCGCCACCGATATTGGACAGCATGGCGGCGTTGACATTGTTGGGCATGACTTCCCACTCATCCAACACGAAAGTGTATTCCTTGTCATAGGTTTGCGCTGCCGCCGGTTCGATGATGAATGCGCCGGACAGCCCCATGTCGAGTTGCTGCGCCTCGTCCTCGTGCGAGGAGCCATGGGTATGGTAAAAGCGGGTGCCGGCTGGCTTAGCGACAAACTCATAGGTGAAGGTTTCGTTCGGCATTATCGGCAGCTGGCTCACGCCCGGCACGCCGTCCATATTAGATGGCACATCGATGCCGTGCCAGTGGATGGTGGTGGCCTTCGGCAGCTTGTTGGTGAACACTATCCTTACCTTGTCGCCTTCCTTGACCCGGATCGCAGGGCCCGGCACCTGGCCGTTGTAGCCCCAGGCGGTGAGCCATTGGCCGTCCGCGTATTCCCAGCGGATCGGCTCTGCGCTCAGCTTGAATTCCTTGACGCCATCTTTCACCTCGAAACCTAGTTGCTCGGTTTTGCCCATGGCAGTCTTCAGCGGCACCGAATTGAGGTCGGATTGGCCCATCATGCCGCGCAGCATGGACTGCGTCATCGGCATGGCAAAGCTTTGGCTTTGCGACTGCGGCAGGAAATACAGGCCAAAAGCCATGGATGTTGCAGCGGAAACGGCAATGACCGCCAACAGGGTTTTCCCGGCAGACCACTTTATGTCTTTCATAAGATATGTTATTATTTTGATATGTTTATATTTAAACTTATCCGGCAAACCATATGCATGGGACATTTGCGCGGCAACCGGCACGGCAAAGAACCGGTGCAGATCGCCACCATCCTCAAGCTGTACACCGTCCTGCAGCTCGCGGAAGGCCACCGTTATGGCTACGAGCTGCTCAAGGAGCTGGCCCGGATGACCGGCAAGAAGGTCAGCCCGGCGCAGGTCTACCCGTTCCTCAAGGAGCTGCAGGCCAGCGGCCACATCCGGGTGGAGAGTAAAGGCGAGCGGGAAAGGACGGTTTACCAGCTGACCGCCAAGGGCCAGGAGATGTCGGCAAGCATCACCACCCGGCTGAGCCACATGCTTGATTCCGGCATCAAGTCCAGGCTAGTGCAATGCGCGCACTGCGGCTGCCAGATATATCAGGGCGCGCACCGCGAAAGAATACGTGGCCGGCTGCTCAGCTTCTGCTGCGCTGCTTGCGCCGCGGCGTTTCGGAAGGCCTAGTACTCATCCGGGAACATGACCACTTTGCCGCATTGGTCGGCCTGCATCGCCGCAATGCCTTGCTCAAACTCGGACAGCTTGAGCCGGTGAGTGATAATAGGCGTGATGTCCAACTTGCCGTTATCTAGGAGGCCGCTTGTCACCTTCCAGGTGTCCCACATCTTCCGGCCGTAGATGCCGCGGAAAGTGACGTCTTTCAGCACGATCTTCTTGGCAATGTCCAAAGTTACGGGCTGGGTCGGCAGGCCCAGCACGCAGACGATGCCGGTCGGCCGGACGATATCGACGCTCTGCTGGATGGCCGCTACCGCTCCGGACATCTCCAGCACCGTGTCCGGGCCTTTGCCGTCAGTCTCTTCCAGCACGCGCTTGGCCGCGTCTTCCTCATGCCGGTTCACTATCACGTCGGCGCCCATCTGCTTGGCGATGGCCCGGTGCGTTTCCGTGCCGCCGACGCAGATCACCTTTGCGGCGCCCAGCACCTTGGCGATGCCGACCGCAAACAGGCCGGTGGGGCCAAGCCCAAGGATGGCGACATTCTTTCCGGCAACCTTGCCCTCCCCAACCGTGTACACGGAATTGCCCATCGATTCCTTGAGAGTAGCGATTTCCGGCTTCATGTTTCTGGGGTTCTTCCAGGCATTGCTGGCCGGCAGGACCGCATACGGCGCAAAAAAACCGTTAGTGTCGATGCTGAAGAACTTGAGTTGTTCGCAGATGTGCATGCTGCCTTGCTTGCACAGGGAGCAGGTCCAGTCCGGAATGTGCGACTCAGCTGATATAGAATCACCAACTGCAAAGCCCTGCACCTCCTTGCCGATTTCTATCACTTCACCATTTACTTCGTGGCCCAGGGTTTTCGGCGGAATAAAGCGGCCTTGCGACCACGGTGGGTCCCAGTTGTAGATGTGGATGTCCGTTCCACACATCGAGCAGGCTTTGGCCTTGATCAGGATTTCGCCGTCGCCGGGTTTTGGCACTTCCGTCTGCGCATATTCCAGGCCGGGCGCCGGCCGCAGCTTGCGGACCGCATACATGCTGTCTGCCATAGGAAATTTATACAATGGCCGCGCTGGCTTATATTTAGCTGCCCGAGAACTGACAGCGTGTTAGTTATTTAAATTAGCGCCACAATTAGGTTATACGCGGAGGCTTTACAAAATTTGAAAAAGTATTTAAAGCTGCGCCGCCAATAAGACAGCTATGGACGAGCAACCCAGCACGCCAAGCAGCAAGCAAGAGCCGAGGCAGACCAACCCCTGGGTCATAACCACCATCCTGCTTGCCGCCATTTCGTTCGGCCTGCTCGGCATCAACGCCTACATGGTCATTTCCATTTTCAACGGCGCAACCATCGGCGGTGGCGGCGGCACAGTTGCACCGCCGGCTGGCGACGTGCCGGCGCCGAGCGGCCCAGTGGCAGTAAGCGTAGACGACGACCCGGCGCTGGGCAGCGCCAATGCGCCAGTCACCGTGATTGAGTTCAGCGACCTACAATGCCCGTTCTGCCGCCGGCATTTCACCGACACCTATTCCCAGATAAAGAAGGATTACATAGACACCGGCAAGATACGGTACGTGTTCCGGGACTTCCCCTTGAGCTTCCACCCGCAGGCGCAGGTTTCTGCTGAAGCGGCGGAATGCGCGGACGAGCAGGGCAAGTTCTGGGAGTTCCATGACAAGATTTTCACCGAGCAGAACAAGCAGGGCACCGGCACGGTAACCTTCACGGTTGACGACATCAAGAAGTGGGGCGCGGAAATCAGCGGCATGGACGCGGCCAAGTTCAACAGCTGCGTGGACTCCGGCAAGTACAAGCAGGAAGTGCAGAGTGACTTCAATGCCGGGTCAGCAGCTGGCGTGTCCGGCACCCCGACCTTCTACATCTGCAAGGGCACCAGCAACTGCCAGGAACTGGTGGGCGCGCAGCCGTATGCGGCGTTCCAGCAGGTGATTAACCAGCAGCTGGCGTAATCTCACCATCTTGATTCTATTGTATGTTTTTTGCAGCACTGCCCATATGGCTTAAAAGCAGTTTTGTCTTTCTAGCGCACCTTCGCTCCGTTCGGCATCTTTCTTGCCGGGTGCAGCAGCACCGGCTGGCCGTTCTCATCCGTTGCGGCCAGCAGCATGCCCTGGCTCTC
>JACQOC010000023.1 GCA_016202785.1 Candidatus Aenigmatarchaeota archaeon | reverse complement strand
ATGCGGAAAGAAAAGGCGGTATAATTTGCCCTGTCTGGGATCGCATATGGCATCGGCATGCTCACCCGAGTCCAGATAATTGTCATTCTGCCGATACTTTTTGCCTATCTTTTTTACGAGAAACGTTTCTCAGCCATTTCCAAACCGATGTTGCTGAAGGCTTTTGTGTTTCTGGTTTCAGGATTCATGATAATGGCGCCTTACCTTTACTATCGATCCGCAAATACCGGAATGAGCATTTTCCACCAGGCCATATATGAGACTCTTGCCGGCCAGGCAGCATTCAGCCCTACCGGCAAGGTCGGCCAGCCTTGGGATTATTATTTTTCCAATTCCTTCGATACCTTTTACTTCGCGCTGCCATTTTTCTTTGCCGGTCTGTTATATTCATGGCGGTTGAAAGACGGCAAAATGATTTTCCCGCTTCTCTGGTTTCTCATCATGTTCTCCGTTTTGCAGTTCTTTTCTGTGAAGGGCACAAGGCTACTTTTTCCAATATTTCCGGCCTTCATGCTCATTGCCGTTTACGGCATGCACGCCATTGCGAAAAGACGCAAGGTATTCCATGCAGTTTTTGCCGTTGTTGCCATTCTGACGGCACTATATGGAATCGCCACAACGTCTCAAGTATACGCTGGTCATTACCCATTTGAGTGGCCGATGTGGGATTTCATCAGATCTTTAAACGAACCCCTTGCGACCCAGGACCTCTATCACGGCACAACGATTAGAATGGCATATGGGACGGTAAAACTCCTTACCGGAACCTATGCCGATTTCTTCCACGCCGAGGCTAATGAGCCGGAGGCCATTCTTGCTGCCGTGCGGCTGAATACGCCATATATCCTCTTTGCCGGAAACGCCGAAAGGCGCCAGCCGTTGGAGCTGGTGAAATATTTCCAGGAATGCAACTGCTCTCTCTATCGCATAGAAAACAACACCTTTTCCCAAATTTTGGGCAGCGGCACTGTCATATACACGCTGGCCGACGGCCAGCCTTTGGACGGCGCCAGGGTTTCGATGTTTGACGTTGATGGGAAGCTTTTATACGGCGGCCGCAGCAGCAAAGGCCGCTTTCTCATACCTTTCAAGGACGGTGATGCCATACTTTCCATAACCAAAATTTGTTATACACAATCTGCGTACCGGATCAGGCTGGAAAATGGCCGCTTGTCGGTGTGCACCGCAAATGCCAACCAAAATGTTGCTTGCACCCAGCAGGCAGACAGCTTTGAAATAGCCCACATTGGCTGTTCCAACCACAAATTTCCGTTAGATCGCTTCTAATAATCAAGGTGTTTTGCCATTTTTTTCAACCTCTGCCCCAGCAGATCGGCCAAGAGGCCGGCAATCAAGAGTTCTATAGCCAACAAGAACAGAACCCCGGACAGCAGCGCAGATCCGATCAGCTTGACCTTCCCGGTATCCAGAAATTCAGTGAACACGCGGTAGAAAAATACCAGGCTTATTGCCAGGCTGGCCGCACTTAGCGACCAGAAAAACTTTAATGGCTTGTAATCCCTTAGGAAGCGGACTAGAGCAAGGCCTATTTTCCACCCATCCACCAATGGGTTCAGCTTTGTCTTGCCGATCCGCTTGCGATATGATATCGGCACTTCGGCTATTGAGAAGCCCTTTTCCAGGGCCTCGACCGTCATTTCCGCCTCCACCTGGAAATCGTCGTAAGCCAGAACCACGCTTTTGGCCAGCGACTTGGTCAACGCCCTATACCCTGACTGCGTGTCGCGAAACCTCTTATTGTATGCAAACCAGAGGAACATGTTGAAGGCAGCGTTGCCTATAGAGTTGAACCATCCGACGTTTTGGCGGTCGCGCACGCCTACCGCCATGTGCGCTTTCTTGTCTTTCAAAAGGTCCAAAAGCTTCCTGGCTTCTTTGGGGTCGTAAGTGCCGTCACCATCAGATATGACATAGACGTCAGCCTCGATTTTCCTTAGCGCTGTCCTTATAGCATCGCCTTTTCCATGCCTATCCCTATTTATGACCAGTGCCCCAGAGGCTTTAGCCACGTCCGTCGTGCGATCCGTGGAAAAGCCATCAATAACATAAATATCGGAGAAGCCAGCAGCCCTAAAACCCCTGACTACCTTGGCTATCGCCTTCTCCTCGTTGTAAGTTGGGATAATTACCGCAACTTTCATAGGAAATGTTGGCATCTTTGGCTTAATATGCGCCAGGCTTTGGTTATTGCTCGTTTCTGGGCTGCGATGATGATCTGGTGAAAAAGAATGCGCCGATAACTATTGTTAACCAGATGCCAAACAGCCGGCTGACCAGCGCCAACGCGGCCGCTGTTGATAGCGGCAGGGATAGAAGAGTGGAATATAAAACAGCTGATATTGCATCAGACGAGCCGATTCCTCCCGGCAAACTTGAGGCTATTCCAATCAGCACAGAAACCGCTATCACAAACAGCACAATAAGATAGCTTGGCTGCAGGCCGAATGCTAGGAAAACCGTGTAAACAATGAGACCATCAACCAACCAGACACACAGGCTCCAGAGGAAGATGATGAAAAGAAGCTGCGTCTTGCCATATTTCCGGAACGAAGTATTGAAATCGGATATCATGCCTTCCGCCCTTTCGCGCAGTTTGCTTATTCGAGGCAACGCACCGAAAACCTTGAATATGATGCCGGAGAGGATTTTTGCGTATTTCTCCTTGAACCCGACAAGGATGACCACCAGAATGGTGATGGCGTACCCGACTATGACTATGGCAAGTATGTCCTTATAGGGGAACGAAGCTATGGATAAAATGCCGACCAATGCGATGGTTATGATGGCCACTAGGTCAGCAACCCGCTCTATAACCACCGACGGCAGGTTCTCAGAGAACTTGGCGCCGGTCTTCTGCTTGAGCAAATAACTGCGATACGGATCGCCGGCCTTGGCCGGCGTGACATTGGACACGAACATGCCGGCCATGAAGACGCTGAACAGCGTGCTGAAGCCGGCCGTTATGCCGATCTTGGCCAGCAGATAGCGCCAGCGGAGCGCCCTGAACACCAATGATGAAATCCCCAGCGCTAAAGCTCCGGCTAAAAATGTGGGGTCAGCTTTTGCCACAGCAGCTGCTATCGCGCCTACGTCGGAAAAATAGATAAGCGCGGCCAGTATGGAAAAACTGATTACGAAAGAGACAGCTTTGAGCAGCATGGCGGCAGTCATTTCTCCATGTTGCTGTTTTCCAGGTCCTTGATCAGCCGCATGATGCGCTCGCGGTCCTTGACATATACGCTGGTGTCCGGCGCCCTCAGCAGCTTCGCCTCCACGTCGAAAATGGTCTGCCACTTGCCGATGTCTATGTACTTGCCCTTGAGGATGAGCGCCATTACCTTCTCACCCTTCTCAATGGCTAACGCGATGGCGTCGGTTATCTGCACCTCGCCTTTGCCGCCGGCCTTGGTCAGGTCGATGTAGTCAAAGATCTTCGGCTCGAATACGTAGGCGCCGGTAATTGCGTAATATTTGTCGTTGTTGGCAAACTCTTTGGCCTTTTCTTTGGCCGGCTTTTCCGCCAGGCTCTGGACATCGCCGTGGTGGTCCAGCATCTTGCCCAGCTTGACAACCCCATATTCGGAGGGATCGTCGACCTCGAACACCAGGAGGGTAGCGACTGGCTTGTGCCTCTGGTGCAGGTCAATGAGATCCTTTATCTCCTCCTTGGGCTCGATGAAGGAATCACCAAGGATGGTAATGAAGGTGCCCTGTATCCAGTTGCGCGCCTGTAGTATTGCATGCCCGAGGCCCTTGCGCATCATCTGGAAGATGTATGCGGCCTTCACGCCGAAAAAAGAGCCGTCTCCTATATAGTCCATGATCGCGCCCTTCTGGTGGCCGACGATGATGAACACTTTTTCCACGCCGCCAGCCCTGAGGTTCTCGACGCAATGCTCAATGACGGCCTTGCCCAGGATAGGGTACATCTCCTTGGGCACCGCGCGGGAAAACGGGTACAGCCTGGTTCCCGACCCGGCGGCAGGAATCAGTCCTATGACTGGCTCGTTTTTCATATGATGCTACCAGCACACCCCCTCCCTGCCTGATATGCTGTCCGCCAATACCCGTCTACCTTCCAAAATGATGCGCGATCTCATAGCCGCAAAATCCCGATTGCCCAAGGCGGCAAACTCCTTCCATTCAGTCAAGACCAAGCAGGCATCAGCCGCCTCTAAGGCCGCCGTCACACTCTTCGCATAAGTGATGTCCGGATGGAGTTTGCGCATGTTGCCCATGGCCTGCGGGTCGTATGCCGCAATCGTTGCTCCCGCCTTTTTCAAGGCCCCTATAATCTCTATGGACGGCGCGTCCCTTATATCGTCGGTGTCGTTCTTGAAGGCCAGGCCCAATACCGCTATGCGCTTGCCTTTGACTGAACCCATCCGCCTTTCCAGCATGTCCAGAATCCTTACCTTCTGCCTGGCATTAAGCGCGGTAACCTCATCCAGAAGCCTTGGCTCATAGCCAATCTCCTTGGCCTTGGCGACCAGCGCTGCCACATCCTTCGGAAAACAGGAACCACCCCAGCCGATGCCGCTGTTCAGGAAGTGCGGCCCAATCCGTTTGTCCAGGCCGATGCCTTCCGCGACCTTGTACGCGTCTATGCCCAGCAACTTGCAGATGTTGCCAATCTCGTTGATGAACGAGATCTTGGTGGCGAGCATGGCATTGCCCGCATATTTTATCATCTCTGCCGTTTTCAGGTCGGTGCGCAGCTTGGGCGCTTGGAAGTTATGGTAAATCTGCTCCGCAACATCCCCAGACCGCTGGTCCAGGGAACCTATCACGATGCGGTCCGGCATCAAGAAGTCGTCCAAGGCTTTGCCCTCCCTGAGGAATTCAGGGTTCATGACCAGGCCGAAACCCTTGCCGGCAACTTTGCCGGAAGCCTGCTCAAGCGCTGGCCTGACCACCTTCTCCGTGGTTTCCGGCACTACCGTGGACTTGACAATGACGACAAAATAGTCTTTGCGGCCCCGTACCGCTGCGCCGATCTGCGCACTGGCCGCCTTGATATAGGAAAGGTCGATGCTGCCGTCGGCGTTGGATGGAGTGCCGACAGTGATGAAAATGGCCTGGCAGCCTGCCACGCCTTTGTCAATGTCTGAAGTTGCCGTCAGCCGGCCTTGGCCGATTGCCGCCTTGAGCGCCGCCTCAAGGCCCGGCTCGTATAGCGGGCTTTTGCCGGCCTGCAGCATTGCCACCTTGGCCTGGTCCTGGTCGATGCAAACGACCACATGGCCCTTGCCGGCCAGGCCGACGCCGGTGCACAGGCCGACATAGCCACTGCCGCCTACCATTGCGATTTTCATAGGATATGAAATATGCGCCTAAGCGCTTTTAATAAGCTCTCTGATGCCTTGTTCGAGGCTGTACTCCGCTTGGAAGCCTAGCGCTTTCCTAGCCTTGCTGGTATCCGCTTGGGTATAGCCGACATAGTTCTTTATCGGGTTCTCTATCCGCTTGGCGTCTATGCTCACGCCCAGCTGCTGCGCCAGCCGGGCAACAACCTGGTTGAAACTGGTCATCTGGCCAGTGCCTATATTGAACACATCGCATTCTATCGAGGAGGCCATGGCCAGCCGGAACGCCCTGGCAACGTCCTTGACATAGGTGAAGTCCCTGGTCTGCTCGCCGCCGCCATAAATCAAAGGCTGTTCGTTTGCTTGCATGGACCAGAGGAATTGCGAGATAATGTTGGCCAGCTTGCCCTTAGAATTCTCTCCAGGGCCATAGACGCTGAACAACCTCAGGCCTATGGACTGGACGCCGTACAGCGTGTGGTAAAGCCTGGCCATCCGCTCCACACCATACCGGGCCTCGGTGTAATAGTCAGTTACCTTTATCGGCATGTCCTCCCGGTGCGGCGGGTCGATGCCGTTGTAAAGGGAAGAGGAAGAGGCGTACACGACTTTTGCCCGGCAGTCTTTGGCCAGATCGAACACGCAAATCGAGCCGTTTATCGCATAGCCGACAAGGTTGTGGTCATCCTTGTAAAGCGGCGATGAGGACGGCATGCCGAGGTGGTATATCTCCGTTATCCCCTTGCCGGCCAGGCCTAAGCTTGGGATGTCAGTGCAGTCCGCTTTGATGAATTCGGCTTCAATGCCTTCAACATTCTTGCGGGCGCCGGTCTGCAGGTTGTCCAGCACTATGAGCTTTGCCCCAGACAAGGAGCGCGCGATGTGCGAGCCGATGAAGCCTGCCCCGCCGGTGATGAGAACCGTCTTTGCCATGTCACTCCGCGTTCAATCTGTTATATTCCTCGACGTTGCCTATATCTATCCATTGGCCGGAGAACCGGTAGCCGAACACCTTCTCCTTTCTTTCCAGCAGCTTTGGCACGATGTGGTCGGTCAAGTTGATGACGCCCTTCACCTTTTCCGGCAGGTAGGCCATGATTGCCGGCTCGACGCAGAAAATCATGGTGCCGGCATCGTGCCTAAACTCCGGCTTCTCCAAGAATTTCTGCACCGCGCCTTTCCCGTCTATTTCGTATATGCCCCACTGCGCCTTTTCAATATGCTCGAACAGCGCAACCGTCAGCAGCGCGCCGCTTTTCTTATGGAATTTGATGAAGCCGTCCAGGTTCAGGTCGGTTATGTTGTCGCCGCCGAACAGCAGAAAGGTGCCCTTCAGCCGGTCTTTCAGCAGGGTCAAGCAGCCGGCGGTGCCCATCGATTCCTTTTCCTCGATGTATTCGATGGCAACGCCGAACCGGGAACCGTCGCCGAAATAGTTCTTTATCTGGTAGCCCAGGTAGCCGATGGACAGGATTATGTCCCTGATGCCGTAGGATTTCAAATAGTCTATTATGTTTTCCAATATAGGTTTGCCCTTGTACGGCAGCAAGGGTTTTGGCACCGCATAAGTGTACGGCCGCAATCTGGTGCCCTTTCCGCCCGCAAGTATTACCGCCTTCATGCCTAGTCCTTTGCCGTTGCCTGAAGCCGCGCGCTGCCGTTTCCGGCCGCCGTTCAATCGTGACTATTTTCGGCACAGAGCATAAATACTTGAAAAGCAGAGCCATTTAAGCCGGGGATGGAACACATACTATGCTCGCCATAAACTTCGAAAGCGGGAAAGGGATCTGGGCGGAAGGGGAAGATGCGGACAAGCTGGACAAGAACCATTTCGGCAAGCTCAGCAACGGCAAGCTCTGGTTGGAAATCGAAGAGGCCTTGTTCCTGATGGGTTTCCAGAATGCCGTATGCAGGAGCGAAGGCAGCGAGCTCAGCTTCAATGGCCTGGCCGCCCATTTCGCCAAGCAGGAGAAGAACCTCTTCGTCAGGTTCAATGCCTACCGCGACTGGCGCGACCGCGGCCTGGTCATCAAACGGCTGGAGGCATTTTCCGGCAGCAAGGAGGCGCACGGCGCCAAGAAGTACCCGACCGCCCCCTTAAGGCAGCCGTCGAAGGTTTCCCGGCTGTTCTGGTACAGCGATTCCATGTTTGCCGTTGAGGAGGATGAGGAAGTCGGCCGCGAGCTGTTCGAGAATTACTGGCTGGGCCAGTACGGCATCTACAAGCAGGCGCGCGGCGACCTGCTCAAGCTCAGCTCGCTGGAAACCATCTTCCTGGCCAAGCACTTCGGCTTTAAGGTGACGGACGTGGCAAGCGGCAGGGAGCTGGGCCATGCGGCCATTCTGGAGCAACTGGCTGCCAAGCGGGAATATATCGGCCATCTGTATGGGGTGTATGAAGGCTGGCGGCTGGCCGGTTACGTGGTCAAGACCGGCTTCAAGTTCGGCAGCCACTTCCGCATCTATTTTCCTGGAGCTGGGCCGTCGAAAGGCGGCAAATGGGTGCACTCCAAGCACGTTTTGCACGTATTCCCGAAAGAGCAGAAGCTGCTGATCTCGGAATGGGCCAGGGTGGTAAGGGTGGCGCACAGCGTAAAGAAGACGTTCATATTGGCCATCCCCAAGCTGGCGGAGAAGGACTATTTGGAATACGGCTCGCATTTCCTGGCCTTCCGGCGCAAGCGCGAGAAAGGCAATTTGGTGCGCGAGACGCCGTCGGACGGCCCGCGCTATCTGATGCTTGCCGTGTCAGAAGACGAGCACCTGGGCGGCCTGGAGCTGGCCAGCCTGCTGAAGAAGGCGCATGACCTCGGCCTTGAGCTGCTGCTGTCGATAACCGACCGGGAGACGAGCGTGACCTATTACGTGCTGAAGGAGATATCGCTGGATCCGGATTCCAGCTACAGCTACTACGAAATCGAGTGGATGAAGCCGTAAGCTGCCTACATGCCGTTTTAATGCGCACCGCCAAATTTCTAGTATGGGCGACGTCCAACTGTTCCTGCTTGACGCAGAATACCGGGAACCGTTTATTGTCCTGTCCGGGGTGAACCAGAACGGGAGCAAGGTTGCGGTCAGCGATCGGTCGGTAAGCCCGTACTTCTATCTGGAGCCGCGGGAGGATGCCGACCGTGCGCAGCTCCAGCACCACCTGGCTGCTGGCGTAGGCGGCATTGTCCCAGGCCAAGTGGAGGCGGTGGAGCGCAAGCTGCTCGGCCAGCCGAAGCGTCTGCTGCAGGTAACCTTTGACCGGCAAGACCAGGCTGCCGTTTTTTGGGATGCGGCCAAGCGCGTGGACGAAGTGAAAGCGGGCTATGAATACGGCATGCCGCTCTACAAGCGCTATCTCATCGACAAGGGCCTGCAGCCGGCCGGCTGGTTAACTGTCAAGGGCGATGCCGCCGGGCTGGCCGCCCAGCAGATCGTGCCTGCTGACAGAAAAGTTGCCCCGCGCCCCCACATCATGGCCTTTGACATCGAAGTCGCGGAGGAGAACGGCGAGGAGAGGATCATAATGGCATCGCTGGCCGACACCGAAGGGCTGAGCAAGCTGCTGACTTACGCGCCGGTCAGCGTGCCGGGGGCGGAAGTGCTGGATGGCGAGAAAGCGCTATTGGAGCGCTTCGCGCAGCTGGTGCGGGACAATGATCCAGCCATCATCACCGGCTACAACACCGACCGCTATGACTTCCCCAAGCTGCTGGCCGCTGCCGCGCGGCACGGCATCCAGCTGCGCTTCGGTAAGGACGACATGCCAGTGTTGTTTGTCCGGCGCGGCCGAATAACCGCGGCACGCTTGCCCGGCCTGGTGCACATCGATACCTACAGTTTTGTCGAAAACGTCATGGCGCCCAACCTGGAATCGGAAACCCTTACCTTGGACATGGTGGCGAAGGAACTGCTCGGAGCCGGCAAGCAGCAGATGAAATGGATCGACATTCAGAGGGCGTGGCGGGAACAGCGAGGCCTTGAGCAGGTTGCGGAATACTGCAAGACCGACAGCCAGCTGGCGCTGCGCCTGGCCGAGCGGCTGTTGCCGTTGCTGTTCAGCCTGTCCCAGCTGACCGGCCAACTGCCGTTCGATGTCTGCCGCATGGCGTATTCCCAGCTGGTCGAAGGCCTGCTGGTGCGCAAAGCCTACGCTAACAATGAGATCGTCCTGAACCGGCCGCGCACTGCCGAGGTCAAACGGCGGCGTGCCGCTGCTTCCTACAAAGGCGGATACGTACACTTGCCGGAGAAGGGCATGCACGACAACATAGCCGTTTTCGACTTCCAAAGCCTGTATCCCTCGATAATCTTGACCCATAACGTCTCGCCGGACACCATCTGCCAGCATCCGGCATGCCGCTCCAACACCGCGCCGGAAAGCGAGCACCAGTTTTGCCTGCAGCAGAAGGGTTTCATGCCCGGCGTGCTGGAGGCGGTGGTGAAGAAACGGCTGCTGCTGAAGAAAGCTAGGGGCAAGGCAGCGGAAAGCGAGCAATTGGCCCTGAAGATCCTCGCCAACGCGTTCTACGGCTATTATGGTTATGCGGGTAGCCGCTGGTATTCCAGGCTGTGCGCGGAAGCCATAACGGCGTGGGGCCGGCGCTACATAAAGGGCCTTATAGCCACCGCCGAAGGCATGGGCTTGCCAGTCATATACGGCGACACCGATTCCATCTTCCTGTCCATGGAAGCGAAGAAAGATGCGCGCCGGTTTGTCGCGGCGGTCAATAAAAAGTTGCCGGGGACCATGGAACTGGAGTTCAAAGGCTTCTACAAGCGCGGCATCTTCATCCAGTCCAAGGCCGGCAGCGCGGCCAAAAAGAAATATGCGCTGCTCGAGGCCAACGGCAACCTGGTGATGCGCGGCATGGAAACCAGGCGCAGGGACTGGGCCAAGATAGCTAGAGACACCCAGGAAGCGGTGCTGCGTGCCATCCTGCAGGACCGCTCGCCGGAGAAAGCCATCGGCCTGGTGCGCGCCGCCGTTGCCCGGCTGCGTTCCGGAAGCGCGGCCAATGAAGAAGTGATCATTTTCAGCCAGGTCACCAAACCGCTGGCTGAATATGAGCAAGAGTCGCCCCATCTCAGCGCGGCGCGCAAGCTGCAGCAACTGGGCGGTCGCGTGGCGGAAGGCACGGTGATCGGCTACATAATAACCAAAGGCGCCGGCACGATTTCGGAGCGGGCCGCCCCGGCCGACTTCGCCCAGGATTACGACCCGGAATACTACGTCCGCAACCAGGTCGTGCCGGCTGCTTTGCGCATCCTGGGCAACTTGGGCGTCACGGAAAGCGATATCTTGTCCGACGGGGACAAGCAGTTCAGCCTGGCCGGCTTCTGGAAGAAGCGCTGACTAGATGAGGCCGAACATGGATTGCAGCCAGCTGATGCCATAGGCCCCGGCGACGGCAATGGCAGTGAACTTTATGCTCTTGCCGATGAAGTTGGCGAGAACAAACTTTTTCACGTCGTATTTCGCCATCCCGGCCAGGATACCGACGATGTCGGCGGGCAGCGGCAGGGCGGCAAACAGGATTATAACCATGAAGATGCCGTATTTTTTCGACCATGCTTCGGTCTTGTCTACCAAGCCGCTATACCTGTCCCGCACCAGCCGCCGGCCGGCCTCGCCGGCGAAATAGCCGGTCAGTTCGCCGAGGGCCGCCCCGGCCCCGGCCGCAACGCCGACCAACATCGGGTTAAGGAACACGGCCGTGGCCGGTATGATCAGCACAGAAGGGATGACCGGGAAGAAGATCGAAGCGCTGCCGAGCATGGCGACAATGAACACGCCGGCATAACCCCACGTTTGGATCAGGCCCGTCGCCCAGGCACCGAAGCCGGCAAGGATTTCAAACATTAGTTTTATTGGCCCGATACTTAATATGGCAGTCGCAACGCACCGGCTTACCATCAGCGCCGGTGAAGATCTGGACATCGTTGACATAACCGTAGCGGTGCAGCAGGCCGTCGCCAAGGGCAGCATCAAGGACGGCACAGTAACCATTTTCGCGGTAGGCAGCACGGCTTCGGTATCCACCATGGAATTCGAGCCCGGCCTGGTCAAGGACCTGGCCGCAGCCATGGAGCGCATCGCCCCGTCGGATGACGATTATGCGCACCACCAAACTTGGAATGACGGCAACGGCAAGAGCCACGTGCGGGCAACAGTGCTGGGGCCCAGCCTAACCGTGCCGTTCCAAGATCGGAAGCTGCTGCTCGGCACTTGGCAGAACATCGTGCTGCTGGACTTCGACGTGCCAGCAAGAAGGCGCGAGGTCGTGCTGCAAGTGCTGGGCGAATGATTGCCGGTCAAGGTTCCAGCGCGAAATAAATCCTGCGGTTGCTCTTGCCCTTGTTTTCCGCGCCGACAATGGCTATCTTCCCCACTTCGCTCGTGTTCCTTACATGGGTGCCGCCGTCGGCTTGCGTGTCAATGTCGCCGATCTGCACGATGCGCAGCTCCGTTATTTCCGGCGGCAGTGCAGTGGCCAGCTTGACGGCGCCCGGGATTTGCAGCGCTTCTGCCCGCGGCAGGAAGCGGGTCGTTACCTGCAAGCCTTGCGCCATCATCTGGTTTGCTGTTTTGGCATAGTTGCTTATCTTTTCTTTGTCGAATTCCGGCAGGTTGAAGTCCACTCTGGTCTTATCCGTCCCGATCTGGTTACCGGTTATGAGCGCGCCGGTCGCGCGATGGATGATGGCGCACAGCACGTGCGAAGCGGTATGGTGGCGCATCAGTTGGTACCTTCTCTGCCAGTCGATAGTGCCGGTAATCTTGTCCCCGGCATGCAGGCCTCCCCCATCCAGCTCATGCACGATGCCCTGCTCCGATTTCCTCACCGCCAGCACGCCGAATGACTTGCCGTCGCATTCCACGGCCCCAACGTCGCTCGGCTGGCCGCCGCCGGCCGGATAAAAGGCGGTCTGGTCAAGAATCACGTTCGTTCCTTCAGCCTCTACCACTTTCCCAGCAAACTTCTGCAGATAGCTGTCCCGCAGGTAAAGAGCCGTTGTCATACCTGCCCCAGCCGGTTGAAGATTTTCTCTACGTTCTCGTGGCTGACGTAGTCATGGTGGCGGAAGCCGCCGCCGAAGCTTTTCGGAATGTGCATCAGCTCATGGATCAGGGTTTTGGTCTGCTCATCTTTGGATAAGCGGTCGAACTTTTCCGCGATGACCTCGATGACATAGTATGCGTCAATGCCCAGCGCCTTCTGGATGATGCGCGGCACCACGTGGCATCTTGCAATTATTCTGCGACTGCCGGAACCGACGCTCCTTATGCAGGCAACCCGGCGCTTGTCGACGTGGCCCATCGCCAGCCGGTCGACCAGCATTTCAATGTCGGCCTTGACGTCCGGGGCATGATTATATCTTATCATGAACGCTACTCCTTTGGATAGGGCGCATAAAAAAACGAGAAGCAGGAGATCTGAAAAATTATGCGGAATTATCTCTTTTTCTTGGACTTTGCCTTTTTCTTTGCCATTTTCATTACCTCCGTAATTATCTATTAATTGTTGTCCCGTCCTTATAATAAAGTTTTTTTGTTGCCACGTCTGCCGGAAAAAAATTGTAAACTATTTAATCCGCGCCGCGCTTAAGGGTCATAATGGGCGAGACAGAAAAAAAGTACGTGCACGCCGGCCGGATTGCGGCCGAAGTGAAGGCCGAAGTTCTGCAAAAAACGGAACCGGGGATGAGAATATTGGAAATAGCCGAGCTTATCGAGCAGCGCGTCGCCGAAAAAAACGGCAGCCTTGCGTTCCCACCGAACATTTCGATCAACGACATGGCCGCGCATTATACCCCGTGCCACAACGACGCCAAGGTTATTGCGGAAAACGACCTGGTGAAGATCGACATCGGAGTTCATGTGGACGGTTATGTCGGCGATCTGGCTTTCACTTATTGCAGCCAGACGAATGAATTGGTGAAGGCTGCGGAGCAGGCCCTGCAGGAAGCGATCAAGGTCATCCGGCCGGGCGTGACGGTCGCGGAAATCGGTGCGACCATAGAAAATTTCGTGCACAATTCCGGTTTTGGCCTGGTTACCAACCTGACCGGCCACGGCCTGGAGCGCTTCAGCCTGCACCACGAACCTTCCATACCAAACGTGCGCAACCAGAACCAGCACGCCTTCCAGGCGGGCGATGCCATAGCTATTGAGCCGTTCGTCATGGCTAGCGACGGTTACGTGAAGGACACCGGCCTGGTCGAAATTTACCAGTACCATGCGGACCGGCCGGTGCGCCTGGCCGAGGCCCGGGCCATACTCGCGCTGGTCAGGGATGATTACCACGGCCTGCCGTTCGCCAAGCGCTGGCTGCACGCAAAGTTCACTGCCCCGAAGATTGCCCTGGCCCTGCGCCAGCTGGAAAGTGTTGGGGCCATCGAAAGCCACCCGGTGCTGCGCGCAACCGACGGGAAACCCATCGCGCAAGCTGAACATACTGTCCTGGTGGCGGACCGGCCCATCATCACTACCAGCCTCTGATGCGCTGGCGTTGCGCGCTCCTTTTATTAACCGCCGTTTCAGTATAGCTTATGGCCTCGCAGCAGATGCAGCAACTGGTCAACCAGGCGCAGGTTTACCAGCAGCAGGCGCAACTTTACGCCGCGCAGAAAGAGACGCTCAACATGCAGATGCTGGAAATTGAAAAGGCGTTGAAAGAGCTGGAAACTTCCCCGGAAGATAAGATATATAAGATAGCCGGGCCAATATTGATAAAGGCTGGTAAAGAGGACGTGCGCAAAGAGCTGCAGGAAAAAAAAGATTTCCTCCTGCTGAAAATCCAGACCATTGACAAGAGCGAAAAGAAAGCCAAGGAAAAGCTTGAGGAAATAAAGCAGAAGCTCACGTCCCCGAAAGACCGCCCGGAAGCTGGCTGACGGTATTGCTTTTGGCGCTGCCATTGGTTTCCGGAGAATATTGATGGTGCCGGCGCGCCGGCCTTCGCCATGGGGGAAACATGCAGGATCAGAACCTTTCGGAACTTATTCAGAGCCTGATGAAAAGCGGCGGCATCCCGAAAAACGTCAGGCTGCGGCTGGAAGAGACGGCCAAGATCTTGGAGCAGCAGAAGAGCATCGAGGAAAAAATTTCTTACATCTCTTCCGTGCTGGACGAGGCCAGCAACGACCCGAACCTGTCGACCGCGGCCCGGACATCGATCTGGAACGCGATCTACACGCTGGAACGCCGGTAAACTATTGCTTTCTGCGCATTTCCAGACCAAGCTCGGCGTAGTGCGCAACCGCAAAACTGCTATACGTAAGGCCATTGTCACGCCGGAAAGCTTTAAATAGCCGGGTGGCAATATACTACATATGCCCATCAAGCTTTTTTCTCGAAGGGAAGAGCCGCAGGACACCGGCGATGATTTCGTCGAAGTGGACTCTTTGGGTCTCGATGAAAAGCGGACCGGCTCTGTCGCCATCCGCATCGAGAAGCTTAACGACTTCGAAGACACGGAAAAGATCCTTAAGGCGATCCGCAACGGCAACATCGTGTTTCTCCAGATCAAGCGGCTTAAGGAGAAAGACATCGGTGAGTTGAAACGGGCCGTCGATAAGCTGAAGAAGACCATCACCGCCAACAACGGCGACATCGTGGGAATTGAGCAGGATTGGCTGATCCTGACCCCTGATTTTGCGCGCGTCGAGCGCGAGTAAGAATTAAGTTGTTTGATTCCGCACTTCAACCGTCTGATTGCCAGCTATCTTTTGATTGCAGTTACGCCAAATGACCAAAAAAAACAAGCGGGCCTTCACCGCAAGCGCAGGGTCTCAATATTGTGCGGCACGACCGTTTCAACCCTAAACAGCTTGTGGACGTCCCGGGCAAACTCCAAAGATTTCTTCTCCTCGCCGTGGTTGCAGATAATCCGTTCCGGCCTTGAGGAGATGTTGTACAGGAAGCTCATCAGCTGGTTGCGGCCGGAGTGGCCGGATAAGCCCCTCACCGTCTCCACTTCCAGTTCTAAGTTTAGCGCTCTCGTCCGGCCTTCCTCGCTCTTCAGCGGCAGTTCGCGCCAGCCGCGCTGGATCTTGCCGCCCAGGGTAAATTCGCCCTGGTAGCCGACGAACAGCAAGGAATTGCGCTTGTCGCTCGCGAAACCCTTGAGGTATTCGACCGACGGCCCGCCGATCAGCATGCCGGAAGTGGCCAGCACTACACATGGCTCGGTCCCGTCGATGATCGAGGCGCGGTCAGCCGCCGCCACCCTATGGAATATGTCCGACAGGAACGGGTTCTCGCCGTAATGGAAAATCTTCTTTTGCATGTACTCCGACAGGAACTCGGGATAGGCGGTATGGATTGCCGTAGCGTCCCAAATCATGCCTTCCAGGTGTACCGGAAAATTGAGCTTCTCCCGCTCCGCTATGTTGGCAAGAATTGCCATGATTTCCTGGCCTCTGCCCACCCCGAACACCGGGATCAGCATCTTGCCGCCGCGCTCCATGGTGCGCTTGACCATGTGATAGAACTGCTCTTCAATCTCCTTGCGGCTTGGCACGACGTCTTCTGCCGCTCCGTAAGTCGACTCGGTTATCAGCGTCTCAATCCTTTGGAAATCCTTGTACGCCGGGTCGAACAAGCGCGAAGGCCCGAACTTGTAGTCAGCGCTATACAGCATGTTGTGCAGGCCCTCGCCGAAATGCAAATGCACCATAGCGCTGCCCAGCAGGTGGCCGGCCGGCTGGAAGGTCAAGCGGATATCGTTAGTTATGTCCGAAACCTCGCCGTAGCCTAGAACGACCGAATGGGTGACGGCCTTTTCCACCGCCTTCTTGGTGTAAGGCGTGTCTTTCCCGTTCTTCTGGCACACATCGATGTAGTCCATGCACAGCAAAACCATAAGGTCGCGCGTCGGTGCCGTCAGGTACAGCGGGCCCTTGAAACCCTGCTCGTACAGGTACGGCACCATGGCCGAGTGGTCCAAGTGCGCGTGGCTAAGGACGACGGCATCCAGCTTGTCCAGGCTGAATTCCGGGATGTCCAAGTATGGCATGGAATCCTTTCCGGTGGCGCCGACGTTGGTGCCGCAGTCCAGTAGGACGCGCGAATAGGGCGTGGTGACTAACAGACAGGACCTTCCCACCTGGCGGAAGCCGCCCAAAGTGGTCAGCCTAATCCACTCCTTTCTCCGGTCCTCAACCGGTATGTCGTCCGTATTGATCTTCTGCCCGACCCGGTTCAGGAACGACTTGCGGTAGTCGATTTCCGAATGCAGCAGGTTTCTTACCGCCCTTACGATCTTCGAGTCGATGGCCGGAGCCCTCTCAATTTTCGGCAGCCATAAGGTAGCGTCGCGCAGTTGCCGGTAGGTGGAACCGTTCTTGCCGATGACCAGGCCAGGCCGTTTGGCCTCGATGACCACTTTGCCCATCTCCGGCTCGAAATAGACCGCCTCTATGTTCGCTTCGGCCGGCACCGTCTCAGTGATAATCTTTCTGGTCTTTTCCTCGTCCATGACTATGGTCAGGTCCGGCCGGACCTCTATCCGCTTTTTCAAGTCCTTGACGATCGACCGGACGAACACCTCGCTCTGCTTGAAAAATTCAGCGTTCTTTGTATAGAGGACTAGCTCCGACCCCTCGAACTTCATCTCCGTGATCTGCGCATCCTTCGGCAGTTTCGCTTCCAGTTCTTTAAGAATGGACATGTTCGTACCTCAAGACCCATTGCGGGTCAAAAGCATCATGGGAAATATTTCATGAATATCAGAGTTTGGTTAAGCGCTTGATGGGAAAATGCCTGTCGGACAGTCAGCCTGCCAGCTCCTGCACTTCGCTGTCCTTGACCTTCTTGATCCCGTCCTTGTCAATCACCATTATGTCGATGCCGGAGCCGCCGCTTGCTATGTCGCGCTGGACTGCAGACTTAATCGCCTTGGCCGCCATCTTCTTGGCCTCCTCCACGGTGACGCCCTTCTTGAATTTTTCTTCGAGCACGCCCAAGGCGATAGGCGAACCGGAGCCGGTGGAAAAGAACTCGTTCTCTTCCTGGATCGAGCCGGACGGGTCGAAGGAATAAAGCCTGGGCTTGTCGTCAAAGCCGCCGACCAATAGCTGCACGTAGAACGGGTAATAGCGCCTTGAATAAAGCAGGTTGGCGAGCAGGTAAGCGGCGGCCCGGACGGAAGGCTTGCGCTCTTCCTGGTATTCGTATAGTTTTAGTTCAGCCTTCATGATCCGCTCGATGGCCTGCGCATCTCCGACCAGGCCTGCGGTCGTCATCGCCAGCCGGGAGTTCAATGGCAATATTTTCTCAGCGTTCTTGCTGGCCACCAGGTAACCCATGGTCGCCTTGCGCTCCGCTGCCAGCACTACGCCGTCCTTGCAGATGATGCCAAGCGTTGTGGTGCCGGTCTTCAAAAGCTTTTCTTCCATCATATATGGCCTCTGCGCTTCCAGTTGCTTAGAAGCAGATAATTAAGTTAGTGGCATCTTATATATAAACCTAACCCACCGCTGCCAGGCGTTTTGGCCGCCGGACAATAGCTTATATCAATGCGCGCCAAAACCTTCTATGCCAGCCCGGGAATACCGGCCGGTGCACATCTTCAAGCTGGTGGGGAAGCTCAAGAAGGATTTTCCTGAACATGCGCTCAAGCCCTACACCGAGCTGAAAATGTATGAAGATTCGGCCCGGCTGTTCGAGGACGGGATGAAGACCTTAACGGTGCGCTATGAGAAGAATGCCGTCTGCTATCCGATATCGACCAAACTGCATCTCATTGGAACGCGGCCTGGCCAGGCAAACTACCGCAGGCCGATCGGTTTCGTGGAGATAAAGCGCATGATGGTCAAGCCGTTCGGCCAGCTGGACGAGAAGGATGCGGCCGGCGAATGCGCGCTGGATATCCGGGAGCTTAAGGCCAGCCTGCAGAAGATTTACGGCCCGATTGCTGACCACGAACTTGTTTCGGTTTTCCATTTGCGCTAGCCCTGCGCCCTGCCAACCGGCCCAGAGCTGCCAGTTTTCTGCCAATCGTCGCAGCGGTTTTCCCTGCATCCCTGCCGCTTGAATCGGCCACAATAACCGGTTTGCCTGATTCCCTGGCCTCCGCCAAGCAGATTTCCATTATCTCCGCCTCGACATTTTCGGCTATTTTCTGCTTGCTCCAGCCGCGTTTCCTAAGCCTGGCAATGAGCTGCTTGGGCTTGCACCTCAGCACGACAATGGCGTCAGCCTGCAATTCGTGGGCATAATGCGACTCCATTATCGCATTTCCTGCCAGCCCGGCCGCAAACTTTTGCAACTTTTTCAGGTCCACGATCCAGCATTTCCGGGCATGGTCATAGCCGGAATAAAGTTGCTTGCTTTCCGCTATCCGGTTCAGCTCGACAAACTTCCAGCCCAGCAGTTTGGCCAGCTCCTTCCCCACTGCCGTCTTGCCGGCGCCCGGCGTTCCAGTTATTGCCAGTATCATGCTATTTCCAACACCATCCACGCTTGATTATTCATTTTGGAATAATATGCTCAGGCAGTTATTAAACGCTGCCGGGCCAACAGGTTTAATGGCAATTCCCTGCACGCTGACCGGCATTCACCCCCGATCGTCGGAACTTATCAGGGTTTCGCGCGATCACGACCGGGCAAGGGCTGATGCCAGCGCGCTGGAACGAGGCATAGCTGCTGACTACGCGCGCCTGGAGGAACGGCAAGCCAAATTGGGCTTTGCTCCGGCTGCTGATGGCCTGCTCCGGTGGCAGGACCTCTTCCGGCCCTTCTCCGAGAACGTCAAAGGCATGCGCCACGGCACCCTTACCAGGTGGTTTGAAAACAACACTTTCTTCCGCCAGCCAGTAGTTGAAAACGACTTGCAGACCGACGGCAGCTTCATTTCCAACTATCTGTTACACCAACCAGGCAAGCCGTTCAAGGCCGTCTTGCCCGGCCCATACACATTTGCTGTGTCAGCCGAAGACCGGCATTACCATGGCCTGGGCAAGCTGTTGCCGGCCATTGCCGAAATCCTAGCAGCTACATGCCGGAACTTGCCGGCTGCTTGCCAGGCAGTCCAGTTCAACGAGCCGGCCATTGCCTACAACGCGGCGCGCAACCTGCTGCGGCCGGCCGATTGGGAAGCCATCATGGCCGGATATGCCATCCTACTTGGCGGCATCAAGGCCAAGGCCTACGTCCACACTTATTTCGGCGACTTCGCCGCCTTTGCCAGCCAAATTATGGAGCTGCCGGTTGACGGCTTCGGTATCGACCTGACCGAAACTGATGCGCAATCCCTGGCCAGCCTGGCCGGCAAGGAAGCCATTTTGGGCCTGGCGGATGCGCGCAATTCCCTGGTCGAAACTGCTGACAACCTGGCTTCCCGGGCAGCAACGGCGCTGGAGAAGATCGGCAGCAAGCGCTTTTACCTGGCGCCGAACTGCGACCTGGAATTCCTACCTTTGTCGATAGCTGAGCAAAAGATGGAAGCGCTATCGAAAGCCGCAAGGATATTGGAGGCCAACCATGGCTGAGAAGCTGTTCCCGGCCCAGGAGATCGGCAGCCTGGCCAAACCGGTATGGCATGTCAAGAAGATTGCGAACCGGGCTACATCTCCACACGACCTGCAACTGCTGTGCCAGTGGGCCGGCCAGCTTGCGGTCAGCAATGAAACCGTATCGGAAACTGAAACCCTGTTGGCCAAGCAGCAGCTGACCGCAGTTGACAAGGAGCGGATGCGCCAGCTGTCGAGCATTTTCGTCGTCAAGCTTTTTGAACAGGCCGGCTTGGACTACGTCTACAACGGCGAGCAGACCAGGGTGGAGATGTACCAGCACCCGATAACCTACACCGACGGCTTCAAGTTCTACGGCGAAGTCAGGAGCTTCGACAACAAATATTACCTGAAAGCGGCTTGTGTTGGCCAGCCGCAGCTGCAAAAGCCTTACCACACCGATGAGTTCAACTTCGTCAAGACCATCTCTACCAAACAACTCAAGGTGCCGATCACCGGCGCGTACACGCTAGCCGACTGGTCGTTCAACGAGCACTACCTGAAGCGGCAGCCGCACGGCAACTACCGGCAGGCCAGCCGGGAAGCGAAACGGGAATTGGCTTTGGACCTGGCCCGGGACATAATTAGGCCCAACATCAAATCGCTGGTAGAAGCGGGCTGCAGCTTCATCCAGATCGATGAGCCGGCCGCTGCCACCCACCCGGATGACGTGCCGCTCATCGTGGAGTCGTTCAACGAGTCCGTCAAAGGCATCGGCTGCCGGTTCAGCGTGCACATCTGTTTCAGCGACTACCAAAGAATGTTCCCGCACATCATGGAGATGAAGAAGTGCGGCATGTTCACCTGGGAATTTGCCAACCGCGACGACAACAACCGGGCCGGCTACAAGATCCTGGAGCTGTTCCGCGAACATAACTATCCTGGCCAGATCGGCCTTGGAGTGTTCAACGTCCACAATGATGAGATAGAGCAGCCGGAGCTGATCCGCGACCGGATACTGTTTGCTGCCAAAACGCTCGGCGACCCGGCTAAGGTCTATGTCAACCCCGATTGCGGGCTGCGCACCCGCACCTGGGAAGTCGCGTTTGCGAAATTGCAGAACATGGTGGCAGGTGCTGCGCTTGCCCGGCAGGAGTTTGGATGAAGCAGCCGTTCAAGGAGCAGGTTCTCGACCCATCATCCAAGCCGCTGATTTTTGAAGTGATAACGCCTGCCATGCATGCCGGAAAATACCAAATCCATGCGCACCTCGAGCGCCTGATGGACGTCCTTGGCAAGCGGATCGATGCCATCAATTTGCCGGAGATAAGGGAGGAAAGCCGGACCGGCGCGCGCACCGTAAAATACCTCCCGAAGATGGAGCCGCGGATTTACGGCCAATGGGTGCAGAACACCTTCGGCATAGAAGCAATTGTCAACCGCTGCACCGTTTATGACACGATCGAGCGGCAGCGCGACTGGCTGGAAAACACCAGCAGGATTTACGGCATCCGCAATTTGGTGCTGGTCGGCGGAGAAAGCAGCAAGGCAAAATATCCTGGCCCGTCAGTCACGGGCTGCGCCGGCCTGGCCGTGGCCAACGGCCTAGAATACTTTCTGGGCGGCATCACTATCCCTTCCCGGCCCGGCGAGGCCGAACGACTGCACCACAAGGCCCAACATGGCCTCGAATTCTTCACCAGCCAAGTACTGTACGACAGCTCAGCGACCAAACAACTATTGGCCTCCTACGATGCCTATTGCCGCCAGCACCATGCCATGCCGAAGCGCATCTTCCTGAGCTTTGCCCCGGCCTCCTCAAAGGCCGACATAGATTTCCTCAAGTGGCTGGGCGTCGTCATATCCAATGAGACGGAAAGCCATCTGCTTGCCTCCGGCCGCGGCATCGCCGCGCGGTCAATCGAAGTAGAGTGCGAGGTCTTCCTAGACATCGTCAGGTTCGTCGAGGAGAAAAACATCAAGGTGCCGATAGCGATCAATGTCGAGCACGTGATGAGCCACAACCTTGCCGTTTGCAGGCCGCTGATTGATGAACTTTTTTCAACTTATTCGTCTTTATCGGTACTTGAATAATTATGTTCACAAACACGAACCGTTCTGGTGTATTGAAAAAATATATTCCAAAAATAGGCAGAGAGCAAAAATTAAAGGATCTGTATCTCTTGGCAAAGACCATAATAGATTTGGAAATGGGAAACGAAATAAAATACAAATTCCTACGTCATGTTATTTGGTCAATCACAACAGTTGATGGAACTTACAATACTAAGTATAGATCTAAATCTGTGTTATCTCGTAGAGAGGTACCAATAAATCATGAGCATGTATGGACTGTTAAGCAAATTAGGGAAGAACTTTTGAAAAACCCAGAAAACTATCAAAATATTTTGGACAAAAAAGCAATAGGGTGTATAGTAACTCGTGAAGAACATAACCAACTCCCTGGAGATAAACGTGGTTGGGAACGATACAAAAATGCTGGAATAATTGTAATGGACTGCGAAATCTGGAAAAGATTTCTATAATATCAACGCAACCTTTCTTTGGGTTCTTCTAGACTTATGTAAAGGCCTTTCTTAATCTCAATTCTGCTTTCCTCAAATCTCTTTTTTTGCGGCGCTGAGAACCTTGAAATCTTCCGGATCCGAGTCTTTCGTGCTTTTCTTGGCTATGGATATTATCGTGCAAGTATTTGTTAAGTGTAAACCATCACCATCAATACGCCTTCGCAAAGTATGCCATGTGCTTGGCCGCCTTGCCGCAGTAGACGCACTTGCCCTGGCCTTCACCGTCCTTGCCGAACGGTATCACCCTTATGCTGGCCGTAGTTTCTTGCTTGATCGCCTCCTCGCACTTGCCGTCGCCGCACCAGCCAGCATGGGCCATGCTCCTGGCCTCCACCAGCTTCTTCAGCTCCTTGAAGCCCTTGGCCGGCCTGCCGCTGTCCTTTAACAGCTGTTCCGATTTCTCCAGCATCTGCTTCTGGACTGTCGCCAGCTTGGCCTCGACAAAGGTTTCGACGTCTTTTTCGGGCACGAAATCCTTCTTGCCGTCAACCCTGGAGACAACAACGACTTGCTTCTTCTCCACGTCCTTTGGCCCGACCTCTATCCGCAGCGGCACGCCTTTCATCTCCCACTCGTTGAACTTCCAGCCGGCCGTATATTCGATGCGGTCGTCCAGTTTGGTGCGGAACTTACCCTTGAGCCTCCGGTAAATTTCCTGGGCCTTCTCGGTAACGGCTTGTTTGCCCTGCTCGAAGATTATCGGGACTATTGCTATCTGGATGGGCGCAACCTGCGGCGGCAGCACCAGGCCTTTGTCATCCCCATGCACCATGACGATTGCGCCAATCAGCCTGGTCGAAACGCCCCAGCTGGTCTGCCAAGCTAATTTTTCCTTTTCGTCCTTGTCGATGAACTTGATGCCGAACGTTTTGGAGAAGTGCTGGCCGAGGTTGTGGCTGGTGCCCATCTGTAGCGCTTTGCCATCTGGCATGAGCGATTCTATAGCTGTAGTATACAGCGCGCCGGCAAATTTTTCCCCCTCCGATTTCTTGCCTTTCAGCACCTTTATCGCCAGGTAATTTTCCGCCAGGTCTTGGTAAGTGTCCAAAATGTCTAAAACTTCCCGGTCTGCATCCTGCTCCGTCGCGTGCACCGTGTGCCCTTCCTGCCACAGGAATTCGCAAGTCCGGATGAACAGCTTGGTCATTTTTATCTCGGCCCGGAACACGGAGTTCCAGAAGTTCATCAAGACTGGCAAGTCCCTATAGCTCCTGATCCATTTCGCATACGACTCGTAGATGATGGTCTCGCTGGTCGGCCGCAGCACCAGCTTCTCGTTCAGCTCGTTGCTGCCCGACCTGGTTATGTAAAAGCACTCGGGGGCAAAGCCTTTGACATGCTCCGCTTCTTTGGCCAGCAGGCTTTCCGGTATGACCGCCGGCGCGTAAGCGTTTTCATGGCCCTTTTCCTTCAGCTTGGCGTCCAGGATCTTTTGTATCCATTCCCAGATCGCATAGCCATGCGGCTTGATGAACATGAAGCCTTTGGTGCTGGCATAGTCGACCAAGCCTGATTTCAATACGACCTCATTGTACCAGTCGGAAAAGTTGTCCGCCTTCTTGATCGTGATGCCGGCCTGCTGCTTCCGTTCCAGACTGCTATCCCTTCCCGGTTTGGCGTCCTTGCCGGCCATGCTAGTACACTCTCCCGCCGTTTTCCGCCCGTTCGTCCGGCGCAATCAGCACGGCATTCCCTTCCTGATCCGGTACGCCAAGCACCAGAACTTCAGATTTGAAGCCAGCCACATGTTTCGGCGGGAAGTTGACTACCGCTATTATCCGCTTGTTCATCAATTCCTGCTTCCCGTACGTCTGGCGCAGCTGCGCGCTGGACTGCCGTACGCCCAACGGCTGGCCAAAATCAATCTTCAGCTTGTAGGCCGGCTTCCTTGCCTCAGGGAAATCCTGCACGTCAACTATCCGTCCTACGCGCATGTCCACCTTCAGGAAATCGCCAAAGGAGATATGGTTCATAAGCGTATTTTTGTTGCCGGAAGATTTAACCATTCTTTCCCGGCCTTATGCGGTTTTTAATGCTGTCAGCATTATAAAATCGGCGGACAGGTGCCTATATGAATATACTTAAGAGAGGCGCGGAAGCGCTGCTGACCTTAGAAGAAAAAGACGGCCGGCCGGCGGTCCTAAAACAGCGGCTGGCGAAAGGCTATCGGCAGCCGGAATTGGACCAAAGGCTGAGGAAGTTGCGCACCCGCAACGAAGCTAGAATGCTCGGCCAAGCGCGACGAGCTGGGCTGGACGTGCCGGCCGTCATGGCGGATGATGATTACCGGATCTGGCTGGAAAGGATAGCGGGCCGGACGCTCAAGGAAACGCTGGCCGGCCTTGGCAAGCAGGAGCGGCTGTCAGCCTATGGCTTCATGGCAAGCGCGGTGGCTAAACTCCATGCGGTGGGCATCGTTCACGGTGACCTGACCACGTCCAACATGATTCTGGCCGGCGGCAAGCTGTGGCTGCTGGATTTCGGGCTGGCCAAGAGCAGCAGGAAGGCGGAAGACCAGGCGACTGACCTATACCTGCTCCTGGAAGCGGTACGGGCTTCGCACCATTCCCTATACGCAGAGGCCGCGCCAAGGCTTTTAAATGCATATAGGGATAATTATGAGCAGGCCAACGCGGTTATAAACCGGCTGGCGGAGATTGAAAAACGGCGTCGGTACAAGGCCAAGGCCGACGCTTGAACAGCATTTGGCCGCAGACAATATGGCACTCGCAGACTGGTCGCCAAAGACCGAACTCGGGCAGAAGGTGTTGAAGAAGGAGACCGGCGGTTTGGACTCCATACTATCTTCCGGCCAGGTCATACTGGAACCGGAAATAGTCGATTTCCTGATGCCGGAGTTGAAGACCGATGTGGTTTACATCGGCGGCAGCCCGGGCAAAGGCGGCGGGATCCGCAGGACCGCTACCCGCAGGACCGCAAGGATGCACAAGTCCGGTCGCAGGTACAAGCTTAGCGCCATGGTGGTCATCGGCAATGAGAACGGCATCGTGGGTTTGGGCAAGGCCAGTTCGAGGGAGCATAGGACGGCGATTGAAAAGGCCACCACCCAGGCCAAGCTGAGCGTAATTAGGGTAAGGCGCGGCTGTGGCAACTGGGAGTGCGTCTGCAACGGCACGCATTCCATACCGTTCCGCACCTCGGCCAAGACCGGGTCAGTGACCGTCACCATTTCCCCGGCGCCCAAAGGCGTGGGACTAGTGGCCAACAAGCCGGTGCGGAACATACTCATGCTGGCCGGCATCAAGGACGCTTGGGTTGCTACCGAAGGCCAGACGCAAACCAGGACTAACCTCATGCTTGCGGTTTTTGCGGCGCTCAAGAGCCTCAACAAGACTAAGGGAGACATCTAAATGTACGCTGCAATCCGGCTGCGCGGCAATATTGGTTTGAGCCACGAGGACCACAAGACCTTGGCCAGCCTAAGGTTGACTCGGGCCAACCATTGCGTGTTGTTGAAGGAAGACAAGACCAATGAGGGCATGCTCAAGCGCGTCGGGCAATACATCACTTTCGGCAAGATCAATGAAGCGACGCTCAACCTGTTGGTGGCCAAGCGCGGCCGCCTGCCGGGCGACAAGCGCATTGCCAAGGCGGATGCGCAGAAAATGGCTAAAGATTTGTTCAAAGGCAATCTGGACGTGCCGATCAAGCGCGTGTTCCGGCTTTCGCCGCCCTCCAAGGGCCTAAGGTCGGCGCGCAAGTTCTTCCCGCAGGGCGACTTGGGGAATAGGGGCGAAAAAATCAACGAGCTTTTGGAGCGGATGGTATGAGCAGCGGCGGACGCACCAAGAAGGTTAAGCTGCGGGGCAGCAAGACCCACGGCTGGGGCGGGAAGAAGAAGCACCGCGGCAAAGGCAACCGGGGCGGGAAAGGGCATGCCGGCAGCCTCGGCCACCGCAAGCTGTATTATCTCAAATACCTGCCTGGCCATCTCGGCAAGCACGGCTTCAAGAGCCTGCGCCGCAAGGGCCTAGCCAGCAAGGCCACGGCCATAAACATCGGCGACCTGCTGCGCCTCGACCAGTCAGCGGAGATCGACGCGGCCAAGTTTGGTTTTGACAAGGTTCTCGGCGCCGGTCCGGTCAGCCGGCCGGTGACAGTCAAGGCCAAGCTGTTCTCAGCCGCTGCTGCGGCTAAGATCGAGAAGGCCGGCGGCAAGGCCGTCACTGCTGAATAGGCATGTGGCGCCCTTGGGTTTATAAGAACCGCAAGGCATATTTGTGATATTATGGCCTTGAAAGACAGCTACATCCAGCTCCTAAAACGCTTGCCGACGGTAGCCCGGCCAATCCAGCGGCTCACCTTCAAGGAGAAACTTAAGTGGACGCTGCTGATGCTGGTTGCCTACACCTTCATGGCCCAAATACAGGTCTACGGCATTGGCGACACAAGCGCGGAATTCCTGCGTTCCGCGGAAATATTGCTCGGCTCGAGCATCGGCTCGCTCATGACGCTTGGCATCGGGCCGATCGTCACGGCCAGCATCATCTTGCAGCTCATGGTCGGCAGCAAGCTGATCAACTGGGACCTGACCAAGGAGCAGGATAAGATCATGTTCCAAGGGACCCAAAAATTGCTGGCCGTCGCCTTCTCCTTCATCGAAGCGATCGCCTTTACCGCCGCTGGAGTGATAACGCCGGCCAGCCCAGAACTTGCTTGGCTAGTGATGGTTCAGCTGGCCCTCGGCGGCATCATCGTCATCCTGATGGATGAGCTGATCTCCAAGTGGGGCTTTGGCTCTGGCATTGGCCTGTTCATCGTGGCTGGGGTCAGCAAGACCATCTTTGTCGGGGCCCTGAACCCTTTGACAACCTCCGGCACTTTACCCAACGCTGCTGAACAGCCGGTTGGTGTCATACCGCAGTTCGTCGTGCAGCTGGCCGGCGCCCAGCCAGTGCAAGCATTGCTGGTGCTGATACCTTTGATCGCAACCATGCTGGTGTTCTTCCTGGTGGTGTACATCAGCAACATGAAAGTGGAAGTGCCGCTGGCGTTCGGCTCCATAAGAGGCTTCGGCCGGCGCTGGCCGCTGAAGTTCCTGTACACTTCCAACATCCCGGTCATTCTCATCTCCGCGCTGATCATCAACCTGGGCATCATGGGCAACATCATGGCGCAGCAGGGCTTCAGCCTGTTCGGCACGTATGATGCAGCTACTGGCCAGTCGACCGGCTTGCTGTTCTTCATGACGCCGCCGGCCAACTCCACTTCCATACCCGGGCTGACCATCTCCATCGGGATCTTTTTCCTGCTGGGCATCATCGCCTCTTCCATCCTCAGGCGGCCGACGGCGCCGGTAGCTGCGATCTTTTCCCTGCTCGGCGTGCTGTTCTGGTTTAGCGTTGCCTGGGTAACAGGCCTGACGCACTTGACCCTGATTCCGCCGATCGAGATAGCACGGGCCTTGACTTACATAATATTCATGGTTGCCGGTTCCATGGTGTTCGCTTACTTCTGGATGACCACCGCCGGCATGGACGCCAAGCACGTCGCCAACCAGATCCATTCGGTCGGCATGCAGATACCCGGTTACCGGCGCGACATCCGCATCATTGAGATGGTGCTGCAAAGATACATCCCGGGCCTTACCATCCTGGGCGGAGCGGCGGTCGGCTTCCTGGCGGCAGCCGCTGACTTCACCAATGCCATTGGCACCGGCACTGGCATCCTGCTGGCTTCTACCATCGTCTACCAGCTGTATGAAGAGCTGGCCGCAAAGCACATGGAAGACATGCACCCGGCATTGCGCAAGTTCATGGAGAACCGCTAGCAACAAAGGCCTGGTTTTTAACCTGCCGCGACCATTAACAGATATATGCGGATACTAGCCTTGGGTGCTAAAGAATCCGAGAAGGACAGCATCCTGGACTTTTTGGCTTCCCGGCACGGCCGGCAGCTGGGCTTCGCGGTGGTCAAGCTTGACCCGTTCCAGGAAGCGGGAGAGCTTCCTGCCGGCCACGTGGTGGTCAGCACCTCTTTTGCCGTCGCTGATTCAGCCGGCTTCCTGTACACGCGCAGCCCGGTGGACATAAAAAAGGCCAAGATAAGTTGCGCCTTGCTGTTTGAAACGCAGCCGGCTGTAGGCACTATAGAGCTGGTGCAAGCGGCCAACCGCAACGCGGTTTTGCGCTTTCCAGGAATCGCGGCCAAAGCCATAGCGATTCGCAACGGCCGGATAAAGGACGCGATGGAGGAAACGCTGGAGGCCATCAAAACCTTTTTATCGCCCTGAAGCCCTTATATACATCCGCTTATGCCACTCCTTCCTTTCCAAGAACTGATGCTAATTAGCATTGCCTTGGCTCTGACCACTTCCGTCATCTATAGGCTGTTCATCAAGCCGGCCGACCTGCGCCGCATGAAAGACGATATGGAAGCCTACCGCAGGCGCATGAGCGAGGCGCAGAAATCCGGCAAGGAAGAGGAGACAAAAAAATTCATGGACGAGTTCTTCAAGCTGCAGCGGGAGCATTTGCGCCTGATGATGAAGCCGATGATGGTGTCCAGTCTGATCTTCCTGGTGCCGTTCTTCTGCGCCTTTGAGTCGGTATGCCTGCCGACCATGTACGAAAACGTTGCGGTGCAGATGCCGTTCGCCATCCCGTTCCTCGGCAGCACGTTCAACTGGTTCTGGTGGTACCTCATCACCATCATACCATCCTCCTTCATAATCCGGAAACTGCTCGGCGTAGATTGACGTCGTTTTTATAAATGCCAGACCAGTAATTATCTATCCCCGCCTTAGCTCAGCGGTAGAGCAACCGGCTGTAGAACGGTCTTTTGACGTAAGGATGATATACGGAGACCGGTTGGTCGGGAGTGGATGCTGGAACGCGTTTCAGCACTCCCCGAATTCAAATCTCCCAGGCGGGATAATTGGCCTGAGGCTAGGCTTGCGTAAAGCGCAGCTTGAGCCGATGAGGGCCGATACTATTTACCTAACCATAAATTCTCGGCCTATAGGCAACTGGCATTACAGAATTAAGGCCGATAAAGCCCTATAGATTTATCCGGCCTGAGTAGATCTTTACCCGCTTGTTCTTACTGCTCCGGAAGCGTAGATATGCGCGCGGCATCTTGATGTTGCCTTCCACGAGTGGCCTCACTTTGTAGCTCAGTATGCGGTGCTCCCTGCTATCCAAGTTGCCGATTTTCCATATGAGCTCAGTTCCGGCCTCGGATTTGCGCAACACTGGTTTGGTATGCTCGAAACCCTCCACCACGGCCAATGGCGAGACAAAATCCCGCACAATGACGTTGTTGAGCTTCCACACCGGATTCTTGACCTCCAGCATGACCGTACGCGTCCCATCCGGTTTGGTGATGGCGGCTTTGCTGATCCGCGGTCGTGCCGTCTCCTGGACGGTGCCGAAGGCCAATACCGCTAGCATGAACACCGCAAGGATGAATTGCGCCACTGACGGCCAATATTCAATCCGGTATATTATTTGGCTGGAGGTTTTCGGCGCCAGGTTTTCGACCATAAAGGCGCATTCCCGGTATTCGCCGTTGACGTAACACGACGCCGGCTGCTTGGTCACGAAGGCGGTAAGCTTGCCGCCTTCCATGGGTTCGCTGAGCGAATAGGTTTCGGGCACGTTGCCCAGGTTGGAGACTGTTATCGTAATCTCGTCATGCAACAGGCTGGAAACGCGCTCCCGTTCTTGTTGAATGTTGTGCACCGCTGCCACCTGGAATTCAGCGCTTGCCGTGCTGCTGTCCACCACGGCTTCCACGAAATACTTGCCGGCCTCCAAATCCACTAGGCTGAGCGGCAATTCCAACGTTGCGCTTTGCTGCATTTCTTTCGCTATCCTCATGGTCTTGACTACCGCGCCGGCCTCGCCTTTTATCGCCAGCCTGACGTCAGCGGTGGTCGGGCGTTGCGTCGACAGCTGCAATTTTATCTTAATGCCGTCGTCCAGCTTGCCCAATTCCAGCTTGTCGATCTTTGTCTCAGGCTTCCTTGCTGTTACCGTAAGGTCGAGGCTGGAAGCGATTGCAGGATAGCTGTAAGATGACACGGTCAGCCGGTAATTGTAGGCACCAATTTTCCTTGGCATGAACGCCACCTTGGTGGTCTTTTCCGCATGCGGTGGGATGGCCAGGAGAATGTCTACCGGCACCATCCACTCCAAGCTGTCGCCTTCGACCAGGAGCGTGAAGCTGTCAAGGTAGTCATTATCGTTTCTGACCGTCACGTCGAACACGGCAACCTCGTCGATATTGGAGAAAATCGTTTCAGAGGCTGCCGCCACTTGCAAGGCATAGCTGTCGGCCGCCAGCACGAGAGAGAGAAGAATAACAAGGAATACGGAGAAAAACTGTTTCATACAATTAATTTAATTAAGAATACCCCTTTAAATCCTTTCTATAGGTTATAGGTGCGCTCCTGAAACAATTTTGCTCCACCTATAGGGGAATTTCTATAGTTCTATAGAATATTACTATAGGCCTATAGGCGTCGATAGGTGCCGGTTTTGCCGCCAGCAATGGTATATAAAGAACGGCCCGATGATTAAGAATGGACAGCGAAAAGAGCAAGATCCTGTCTGAGATCGAGAAGCGCAAGCTGCAACAGCTCAGCATCTGCCTAAACAAAGACGTGCAATACTCTAAACCAACCGGTTTTGAGCATATAGAGTTGCAGTACAACGCGCTGCCTGAAGTTGATTATGATGCCATCGATGCCAGCACCAAATTCCTCGGCCGGCGGTTCAAAATGCCATTGTTCATAACCGGCATGACCGGCGGCTGCCGCCTGGCCAGGAAGATCAATGAAAACTTGGCTATAGCGGCGGAAACAATGGGCATCGGCATGGGCGTGGGTTCGCAGCGCGCCGCACTGGAATACCCAGAGCTGGCCGACACCTATTCGGTTCGGCACGTTGCCCAGAACGTTTTTGTCTTCTCCAACCTGGGGGCGGCCCAGATACTGCAATATGACATGGGCCAGATCCGCAAGGCGGTGGACATGATAAAAGCTGATGGCCTGGCCATACACTTGAATGCGGTACAAGAGGCCGTGCAGCCGGAAGGCGACAAGATGTGGAATGGGGTCGAACGGAAGATAGCGGCCATCAAAAAGGAGCTCAAGATCCCCATATTGGTGAAGGAAGTTGGCTGCGGCATATCCGGGAAAGTGGCGGCAAGGTTGGAGAAGGCCGGCGTGGATGCCATTGATGTGTCCGGCGCCGGCGGCACCAGCTGGGCCAAGGCGGAATTCTATCGGGGGGCGAAATATGCGGAAGCGTATGTGGATTTCGGCATACCTACCGCAAATGCTCTTGAGGAATGTGCGAAAGCCACCAAGCTGCCGCTGATTGCGGCCGGCGGAGTCAGAAATGGCCTGCAGGTGGCAAAGGCGATTGCCATGGGCGCAACCCTAGGTGGCTTTGCGCTGCCGGTGCTGAAGCCGGCAACCGAATCGCCGCAAGCGGTCATTCAAACCCTGGAACGATTTACTGAGGAATTGAAAATAGCGATGTTCCTGGTCGGGGCGCAAAACCTTTCCCAGCTGAAAGGCAAGTTCAAGCGGGCTTGACTGCAAAAAAAAGGCTAAGCAGGGTCTGGGAGTTGAACCCAGTTGCGTCGGTATCTTACCAATCATCTCTCATGCGAAATCATAAGACCGACCGACTGCAGCCGACTGCGTAGCCGTTCCGCCAACCCTGCCTGCTGTGTGTAATCTATGCTAGGAATGCTTAAAAACCCTACCAATCCTGGCAGCCGGCGTGCTGCTGGTCAGCGCCGTTCCCAGCGCAATGGCGTTCGTGCCTAGGAAGATGACGCAAGGCTTGCCTGCTTCCAGGCTTTTGTATGCCTCCATATCCGACTCTTGCAGGACAGCGCCCCGGGCTAGCCGATTGCCAACGCCGTGCCTGGCGGTTATGCGCCCGCAGCCAATCAAATTTGCCGCTTCCCAGATGGTCATTAGCCTGTCCATATTGGCCTGCTCCGGCGGAACGGCATGCGCCGCGCCGAACGGCCCGATAGCGATGCGACGCAGGCCGGCAAGTTGCGCGCCCGTCCCTAGCTTGGCGCCTAAGTCGCTGGCCAGCTTCCTTATATACAAACCGGCCTCGCACCTTATCCGCACTTTAGCCAGCCGGCCGTCAAAGGACAGCAAGGCGGCTGTCATTATTTCCCGTTCCCGCTCGCGCCTGGCGACCAGCGCCTTGCGCGGCGGCGTTTGCTTTATCCGGCCTTCGAGGCCACGGACGGCTTTGTCAAGGCCGTCTCTGTCCATCGGCTGATGGAAAAACAAGTCCGCATCATATTCCTTTTCCAGGCCGGCAAAGATCGGCATGGCCTTTACCGCGTCGCCGAAAGCAGCTAACAGCAGACCGGATGCCGCCCTGTCCAGGACGCCGGAGTGGCCGGCCTTGCTAACTCCCAGCCGGTTAGCGGCCGTGTGCAATGCGTCAGCAGAGCTGCTGCCTTGCGGCTTGTCCAAAAGCATGATGCCAGATATCATAGGCCTAATTGGCTGCGGCAGCTTATGCCTGTTTGCCTGGCTGCCAGTCGTGCTTATTTAAGCCTTTTGCCATTATACTTATCTTATGGTCAGACAGCGCTTCCCGGAGGCCGAAGCACGGCTGTTCAACCGGGTTTTCATCTGCATGAAGTGCGGCTCCCGGATTAGGGCTGATGCAATCAAGGTCAAGGCCAAGAAGATCAAGTGTCGCCACTGCAAATCCAGCCAGCTGCGCGCCATCCACAAGGAGCAGAAGTAGTTATTTCTCCGGGAAATCGCCGAACAGCCGCATCCGGAACGGGTTGTAGTCTTTCTTCACGATGTCCATGACGCTTTTCCGGTCCGTGTAATACATATTGATCACCTGTGCCACGTGGTCGAACTGCGCCACCCGGTAACGAAGCATCCAGTCTATCACACGCTTGCGCGCCTTTAGCTCTTCGATCAGGTAGCCATAATCGATCCCGGACTCGGCCGCTATCCGGCGCAGCAGCTGCGATTGCGCGACACTCTCGCGGAACTCGTCAGTTGATGCAATCCAGGAAAAGACGTCTATGCCTCTTGCCTTCTTGGTCTTCTCGTCGACATCTTCGACTTCGATGATGTCCTTGATGCGCCTGGCGGCTTCGCCTTTCTCCCTTGCATGGGAGACGATGATGGCCACATCCAGCGCCTCGATCAGGCTGGCGGAGAGCTTGATCGGCGGCGTGGCCAGCCGCCTTACCGCATCGTCCAGCGTGGCCGCATGCAGCGTGCCCATGCTGGGGTGGCCGGAAGCGATGCCCTGGAACATGACATAAGCTTCTTCCCCCCTCACTTCCCCGACGATGACATAGTCAGGGCGCATCCTGAAGCTCTCCTTCAGCAGGTCGAACAGGCTGACGTCGCCATACCGTTTGCCGGTCGATTCAAGGATGCCGAAACCGCTCCTGGAGACGGCCGGAATCCAGTTCTTGTGCGGTATGTTTAATTCTCGGGTGTCCTCTATGCTGATCACCTTGTCTTCCGGATGGATGAACGTGGTCAGGCAGTTGAGGAGGGACGTCTTTCCGCTTGACACCCCGCCGCAGATGAGGATGGACGCGCCATGCTCGGTAATCAGCCAAAGGTATGCCATCATGTCAGCCGATGCCGTTTTCAACTCCACCAAGTCGATCGGGGAGTACGGGATCTTGCGGAACTTCCTGATCGAGAAGGTCGGGCCTTTGGTCGTGACGTCTTTCGCAATGCTGGCCTGCACCCTGCTGCCGTCCGGCAGCGT
>JACQOC010000014.1 GCA_016202785.1 Candidatus Aenigmatarchaeota archaeon | reverse complement strand
TGTGGCGGATGACGACATACGGGATAATCTGCTTGTGGCTTTCGTCTGTTTCCATTTGGCCGCGCGGCTTGAAGGAGAAGTTGCGCAGGATGTTTTTTTCAATGGCGGCGGCTTGCTGTACCGGCCGGAAGCCCTGGAAAAGTTCATGTTCAAACAGCTTGGCGCGCGGCACCACCAGGATCATTTCTTCCATCTGCTTCTCTTGTCAGCTGCGCTAAAATATGCGCCTGGTTTCTGCAAAAAAGTTAGCCGGCCATGACTTTTTTTGCCTGCGGCAGCAGCATCAGTTCGGTCAGCTGCTTGATCATCTTCGGCTCGGCGGCGCAGATGTCAGTAGCAGTCACGATGCCGATCAGGGCGCTGCCCTTCACCACCGGCAGCCGCTTGATGCGCTTGGCGAGCATGATTTCCACCGCATCCTCAATATCGTCGTCCGGCCCGATCATGATCACGTCCTTGGTCATGATTTCCGTCACCTTGGCCTTCTTCGGGTCGCGCGAGACCGCAACCACTTTGCGCAGGATGTCGCGCTCGGTGATTATGCCAAGCAATAAGTCGCCTTTCACTACGATCAGGCTGCCCATGTCACCATCGCCCATCATCTTGGCCGCCTCCTGGGCAGTGGCTGACCCGTCGATGATGGCCACGCTCGGGTTCATCACATCTTTGACTAGCATTATATGCAGTATTGGCAAGGCAACTATTTATCCGTGCCGCGCTGGAAAACTAGAACCGGTGGTGCTCCCGTTCCTGGTGCTTTTCGAATTTCGGCACAAATATCCGGTAGCGGTCAGCGTCGTCCAGCTCCAGCATTATGCGCTTGACTACCATCTTTTCCGGATCCGGGAGCAACGCCACCCGTTTCTTGATGTCCTCGAACGACTCGAACGGCTGGACCTTGCGCGCCTCGATTATCGCCCACAGGTGTTTTTTCCCGATGCCCGGCAGCAGTTCCAGCTGGTGCATGCGCGTGGTCAATTGGCCGGACTTGTTGAAGAATTCGATGAAGCGCTTGTCGTTCTGCCGCACCAGCACATCGACCCGCTCGGCCAGCTCCTCCCGCGCGGCGACGGTGAGCGCCGATACCGGTATCCGTTCCCGGATGTATTTCACCTTGTCGCGCTTGTCGTCGCCGATGTACACCCGTTCGCCCATCTCCAGCCGTTGCTCGTCCCGGACGATAACTTCCAGCAGAGAAAAATAAGTCTCGCCCAGCACTTGCGCCACTGGCTCCGGCCGCGACATGCCCAAATGGCCGTGCGGCAGGAAATCCATGACTATCCCCCAGTCGTCTTTCTTGAGCGGCTTGTCCATAGCACCACGTGTGAGCGGAAATAAATTAGATTAGAGATGTAATTAATAAGCTGCTGCCCCGGCCAGTCAGGTATGCTTTTTCAGAACGGCCAATATCTTGGTCCGGTCGTCCGGCGCTAGTGTGATCACTTCGTTGCTGAACAGCAGCTTGACTTCGTCATCGGTGGCTGGCATGAAATCAGCCAGCATTGCGATATGCTTCTCGTTCAGGCGCGGCAAAGCGGTGCGCAACTCTTCGGCTAACTCTTCCGCTTCCTTCAGGCCCAGCTTGCAGAATTTCTCCAGAAAATCCAAGGCGTTCTTCTGCTCATAAACCAGTTCCTTTTCCTTGGCCTTCTCCTTGAGCATCTTCTTGGCCAGCGCTTGGGTGGCAAAGGACTCGTTTTTGATTTCCATAACCGCACTATAACCTTGTCATCACGCGTTTAAAAGCTGCTAATGGCTGCGCAGGTGTTCCGGCTTCGCTATCACGGTCTTGCGCTTGCCCCGGTCCGTTATTTCCACCAGGTAGGCGCGGCCGCGGCGCCCCTTCACCTTGCCAATCTTGCCCTTGAACTTGGGGAACGGCATGCCCTTATGGCTGGCCGGCTCGAGCATCAGCACCACGTGCTGGCCGCCCTTGAACTCCCGTATATAATCTTCCGGCTTGAACTTGTCCCGCACGCCTTTTTTCAGCTTGCGGCGCGTCTCTTTGCGGAAGCCCTTGCTCGATTTTGCCATAGTACCTTATCAGCCCAGTAGCTTTAAATAAGCTGTCATTTCAGCCAGATCTTTATCACGTCCAGCTCCTCCACCTTGGCCGGGTTGCCGAGCAGTTCGGCAGCAGAAGGCTTGGTACGGCCGTTATCGCCGGTCATCAGCTCCTTGGCGTACAGCCCGGCTTCGCACCGCACCTCCACTTCTATCCGGTTGCCGGCCAACTTGCGGACCTTGATGCCCTTCACTTTCCTTTTGCGCAGCAGGTCGGCCCGGCGGTGCATGACGCGCGTCGGCGTCTTCTGGCTGATGGTGCCCTTCAGCTTGGCCAGCGCCGCCAGGCCCGTGACCGGCTTGGCAAAGCTTACCAGCAGCCGGTACGTTTTGTCCGGCCGCAGCTTCTTGACTTTCCTGACCTCCGCCCGGTCCGACCGCCGCAGCTGGCTTACCTCCACCTTTCCTGATTGGTTGACCAGCTTGGCCAGCTTGGCCAAGTCCAGGGATCTTTTTTGCGGCTGGTCAACCTGGAACACGAACGGCCGGTAGTCCAAGCATCTGGCATCGATGTCTTCCCGCCCGGCGGCGTGCATGGCATGGCCCTTGCCCTTGCTTGCCGGCATGAACGGGCCGGCGATAACGTCTTCGACGGTCTCCTGGTACTTGTCCCATTTGGTCTGCGGGATGCCGCGCACCAGCTTCTTGTACTTGCCGTACACGAACAGCGGCATGACGCTGACTTGCGCCTTCATCAATTCCAGATCCAAAGTGACGTTGACCTCCGGGTTGTCGCGCGAGAATTTTTTTCCCAGCTGCTTCTCCAGCAGCTTGCCGACCACGCGGTTTATCTCCGCCCGTATGCTCTCGCAATGGTTAATGCCGGTTTCCTCCCACAGGCTTTCCTCTTTAGCAACAAGCGTGCCGGACAGTTTGGTGCCGACCAGGAAAGTGGCAAACTCTACGCCTTTCAGTTGGCCCGCCGCTTGGCCGGCCAGGCCGGCCAGCTTGGCGAAAATGTTGTTGCAGACCCGGCATTCCTTCCCCTTGGTCTTCAGGCTTTTGCGCAGCCCGATGCCATGGAAATTGTCAACATCCAGTTTGAACGGCTTGGCCTCGTATTCCATCGCCAGCGTCAGCCGTATGGCGCGGCCCCTCTCCTCATTGGCCATGCCGGTAAGTAGCGCCGCAAACTGGCGGCCCAGGCAATGGTCGCATATTGGGCCTTTCAGCAGCGTTTTCGCCGCCCGGTAAATTTCCATAAATAATGGTGGCAGGCCGGCAGATAAAGCTCAAACCAGCCTGAGCTTGCGGCCGGACAAGGATTCGGCGGCCTTGCGGGATTCCTCGCGCACCTGCTCCGCTTCCGCAAGCGCCGTTTGCTTGGCCAATTCAGCGTCCGCCACGTCCTTTTCCAGCGCCTGCAGCTTCTGCCTCACTGCCTCCGCACTATTGCGCGCCGCCTCGATGCGGGCCAAAATGCCGGCATTGGCCTGGACTGCGGCTTCCGCAGCGCGCATCTCGCTTTGCATGGCAGCGACGGCCTTCTGCAGGCCGTCGAGGGCGCCGGCATCCTGGGCCAGCCCGTCCAGCTTGGCCAGCTCGCGCATGGTCAGCACTTTCTGCATGTCCAGCGATTTCGCTTTCTGCAGGAGCGCCGGCAGCCGCGTGCCGGCTGCGGCCGGGTCGGACTTCAAAAAGCCGTTGATTTCCTGCTCCGCATCCTTCCGGCCTTCCCGTGCCGCCAAGTAGGCCAGCTTCTTCAGCGGCCGCTCATATGAAGACAGCAGGGCTGAAGCCTGCGCGCGGGAACTTTCGGCAGCGCCGGCCAGCTGGGCCAGCTTTTCCTGCGCGCGTTGCAGCCGCACATATGCCTCATCCTTCTCCAGCCTGGCCAAATCTTCGTTGGCCTTGGCCAGGTCCTTGCGCAGCCGCCCGATTTCGCTGGCCTGCGCCTGCGCCAGCTGGGCCGCAGCAGTATTGTCGCGCAACAACGATGCATGCCGGTCCGCCAGGCTTTCCAGGCGCTCATACTCGGCCAACACCTTGGCGTCGTTGTCAAGGAATATGCGGAAATTCTCCATGGCCGCCCTTGCTTCCTTGATGCCCTCGATTACCGCCTTCCCGTCCTCCGCAAAGTAATTGGTCAGCACGATGGCCTGCTTGGGCGTGGTCCCTTCCAGCCCGTCAAGGTACTTGTTGGCCGCGTCATGGAAGCCGGTTATGTCGGAATAGGCCGGGCCGGACGGCAACGGCTCCGGCATTTCCAAGCCGGCCGCCTTCTTGACGTAGGAAGCCTTCACCATGTTTGCGGCTACCATGACCCGATCGCTGCCCTCCAGCTGCTTTTCCTCCAGGCGCTTGACCCGGTCGGTGACTTGGTTCAGCCTGGAGATGACCGTCGAGCACATGTCCTCCGCCCGCTTCCGGGCCTGGCCCATGCCGGCTTCTGCCTGCTTGCGCGCCCAGGGCAAGATGTCTTGGAACTTCAGCTCCTGCACTGCCAGGGCCTGCGGCTTCTTGCGGAACGCGTCCAGAAAACCCATAAGCACAGTTGGCGCAAAGCTTTATATTGCCTGGCGCGCGGCCCGCTACTCTATGATTACCGGCTTCGACAGCTCGACCGAACGCAGTTCTGCCGCCACGTCGTCAAGCTTGGTGCGCACCTCTTCCAGCTGCTTCTCCATCAGGGCTAGCGTTGACATCCTATTTTCCATCTCCTTCAGCTTGATGCCGACGTTTTCCTCAAAAGCGGCATTGTTCTTCACGATGGCGTCAAATTGCTGCATGATGCTGCCCTGGAACGCCTTGATGTCGAAGGTCTTGAACGAGTCCAGGATGTCATTCAGCTTCTTGCGGTAGGAATCAATCTCTGGCTCCAGCGTTTTGGCAAACTCCTCCTTGGATTTCGCGCCGGCCTGGATGGCCGCAATGCGGGCCTCCTCGTCCAGCGCCCGTTCCAGCCGCTCCACCAGGCCGTCAGGGCCGGGCGGCTGGCCGGCAACTATTTCCTTCAGCCTGGCCTCCAAATCCCGGACAATCTCCTGGCGCAAGTTCTCGATTTGCTCCTGCTGGCTCTCCAAAACAATCTTGCGGATGCCTTCGCGCAATGAGACGGATTTGGACGCTTCCGGCTGCTCTTCGACCATGCCGCTTAATACTTCCCCGGCCGGAGTAATATACTTTGCCCGCTAAAGCTGCTTTCTAAGCCGCAGGCTGGGGCAAGCAGAGCTGGCGACAATTATTTCTTTGAGCGCGCCGGCCAAGTCTTCCGTTATTGCCGCTTTGAGCACGGCCGACCGGCCGGGCTTCAGCGGTTCCTGCAAGGTTTTCTGGTAGCCTTGCTCTACCGCCAGCAGCTGGGACGCAAGCCCTTGGTTATCGATAACCGCGATAATGGAGAAACCGTACAGGTCAATGGAACCGGTGTTCAGCACTTGCACTTCCAGCACGTCCGGGTCGGCGGCGAAGTCCCAGCTGATGCCGGCGTTACCGAAGCCGCTGTCCAGGCTTAAGCCGGCATTCCTGCACGCCAGCTCCTGGGCAACCTGCTGGTTGCCATTGCCGGCAGTTTGCCGGATGAAGGACTCGGCCCAGCCGCTCAACAACAGCGCTGCTCCGGCTGCCATGCCGATAAGCAGGATGGCTGACAGCATTTCTGACAGCCCTTTCCTGGCTTGGCCGCAACCGCGCTGCGTCATTCCGCCCTAGCTCCTTGCACCTGGATAAAGTCAGCCCCGGACAGCAAAGTGAAATTAATGAAATATGGCAGGTAGGTGGAATTGATAAAAACGGTGGCTTGCGCGTACGGCAGGCCCGGCCCGGTCGCTGCTAACGCGGTATAGCCGGTGCCGCTTCTGGAAGACTCCTGGCCGTCGACGGAAAAGTAAACAAAACCGGGGCTGGCCAGCCAAATGGCCAGGTCCTTTTGGTAAACCCCAAGCACCAGGCCATTGGTCGCCAAGTCCACGTGCCTGGTATGGTTGCCGGCCTTCCGCAGGAACACCTTGAGGCGGTCGTTCTCCAAAACGTAAGCAGCCACTGACGGCTGCAGCGGGAACGGCGCTGCATAGGCTGCGGCCAGCAGTTGCGAGCCAAGTACGGCATTGCCTTTGCGCACCGCGCTGCGCGGCGAGATGAAGCTGGCCTGGGTGGCCAGCGACCAGACGATTTTATCGGCGCTGCCGTTGATGGCCAGCTCCCCGTCCGGCAGGCTGATCTGCAGCTCCCGCCGGCTGCCTTCTCCTTCCAGCGCCACCGACCGCAGCGCAAGATCCAGGTCGGCCAGCGCGGCTGACATGTAATTGACGGCCGCCTGGTGGTCGACGCTTTGCAGGCCCGGCTGCACACCTTGGTACACCAGCGTTATCGCTGCCAGCGAAATGGCAAGGAAAAGGATGCCGGACACCAGCTGGCTGAGCGCCTTTGCCATGCGTTAATTTAGCCCGGCATTGTTAATATCCTGCTTCCGGCGCCGGCCCCAGCCTAGGAAGAGCAGCGCAACCGTGACGGCCACCAGCACATAGGCGCTGGGCATGTTCTCGAAGGCCTGCTGGGTGCTGCAGGCATTTCCGTCGCAGCCGAGCCAGCAGTATTCGGCCGTCTGCCACGCGGCGTTTGCGCAGCGCTGCAGCCGGTTTTGCGAGCAGCGTTGCGCCCCTTCCCGGCAGGTTTCCTTGTATACGCAGGCGTTGTTGGCGCAGCCTTCGACGCACGTTTCATTTAACGCCCAGCTGCCGCCGGTGCACGTTTCCAGCGCGCTGCCGGAGCAGCGCAGCTTGCCCGGCTGGCAATAGACCTGCGCCAGCAGCGCTACCGGCTGGCTGGCGCCTTGGTCGGACTGCGCCGTCAACACCAGTAGCGCATCGGAAGCGTTGAAGAAGGACAGCTGGAATACTATGGTTGCCAGCGGCGCAAGCTCGGTTTGCTCCGGCTGGGCCGATATCAAGCAGCCGTCGCAGCCGGCCACGCTGACCCTGACCGCAGTCAAGTTGGCGCTGGTTGGGTTGCGCACCGTGACCGCCATGTATGCCGTGCCGTTTTCCGAGACGTCCAGCTGCTCCGGATAGCTGGTAATTTCCAAGACGGCAGCGGCAACCTCTTCTTCAATTTCCGCGCTGCTGCCTGCGCCGCCCCCGCCTCCGCCGCCGCTTCCGCCGCCGGAACTTGGCTGGGCACACGCGTGCGTGCCGGTGTCGCATGTCCCAGACGAGCAGCCGGCATCCTCGCAGCAGGTGCCGGAAGTCTCGCCGGCATCCTGGATGCCGTCGCCGCAGGCAAAGGTTTCAGCTATCGCAAATCCCGACAGGCTGGTAGTGTTGATGGCAGCAGTGTTAACCGAAGTGTCGAAAACGCTGCTGGCGGTCATCTCGGTCCAAGCGCTGCTGCACGCCCGTGCCGCCATGTTCCAATTATGGCACGCAAAGGAAGCGATCCGGCCCTCGCTGGTGAAACCGGCGTCGTCATAAGCAAGCTGCAGGGTGGCAGATGAAAAGTTGAAATCAGCTTGCGCGGCCACAACGCCGGTGAACCGCACGGCATTGGCCGGCAGGCTGATGCCGGCTGCCGATATGTTTTCATCCAGCCGGACGCTGCCGTTGAAGCCGTCGCTCAGGTTGACGGAGCGCAAGGTCAGGTTGAAGCCGGCCGAGAATGCAATGTCCCACAGGCCGGCAGGCACGGAATTGCTCAGGTTGGCGGAACTTGCCGCCAGCGCTTTGGCCGCTGAACTGTTGGCATGCAGCACGCTTATGCTCCTTATTGTCGCCAGGCTGCCGTTGCGGTCGGCTGCCGCTACGCTGAAGTTGCCACGCTGCGCTACCTGGAAAACGGCAATTGAGCTGTTGACGACGTTGGAGTAGGTGTCGTTGGCATAGGCAATGGAGCGGTACTGCCCGAGCGTCAGGCTGGCGGAATAGTTTGCCTGGTGCAAGCCATTCTCATCAAGCGCCATGGGCCCAGAGGCCAGCTGGCCGGAATCATTGCTTACGGCATACCAGACCGCCGACAGGTTGCCGTTATCTAATACGTTGGCGGTAAACGTTACGTTCTCCGCGCCCGCCACGAATTGCGGGAACGCGCTGAAGCTGTCGATGCTGGGGTCGGTAGTGTCGTCGGCGGTAACCCAAAATACGGAAAAGTTGCCGGTATAGTTCTGGCTGCCGCTGAAAACGGCGCTGATGTTATACCGGCCCGGGCCAGTGAAGTTATAGATCACGGACAGGTAGCCCAGGCCGGAAGACAGGTTCTGGCCGTTCGCGTAGATGATGACGTTCTGGGCCGCGGACAGGATGGCCGTCAGGTTGAGCG
>JACQOC010000129.1 GCA_016202785.1 Candidatus Aenigmatarchaeota archaeon | reverse complement strand
CTAATCATCTTAGAATAATCCTAGCACTAAACGCCGGAGATCTGGCTATTAACTTGACATTGCGCAGATTTAGGGCATTTCGATATACGTGCACACCGGCCCGCTTGTAGTTTCTGACGGAATGCCAAGGTAAGACCCAGAGTGTGTGCCGGACGCACAGCCGCCATATGTCACGCCAGAAACAGCGCCGCTGGCTTCATATCCATAATTAGAGCACGACACCGATCCCATTCCGCTGGCTATGCAATGCAACTTAAAGTTGCCGCTAGGGTCATAGTTAACCGCACGCAAATCACCTTCGACGCTGACATAGGCTTTTGTCGTGCTTGCGAAAGTGTCGTGTGAGCTGCTGAAGGCCGGCTTTCCGTAAAGCCATCCATAGGATGAGGAATTCCCGGATATGCAGAATCCGCAAGGCCCGCCGCTTCCCTCCCCCGGGTTGAATTCGTATGTCGTGCCTGAACCTGAATCCCCGCCTGACGTGTCGCCAGGGTCAAGGGCGAACCCGCCACCCGGATCGTAGTATCCGCCGCCACCTGTGCCTGGGTCGTAGTAATTCAAATAGGTCGGCGACACCGAACCTGCAGTCATATCAGGCTGTGTGAACACGAAGAAGATGATCTTCCCGTTTGACGGATTGCGAAGAAGCAACGTCTCGTTGCGGACAACTTTTCTGCCCTTCTTGGAGATTTCAGTGGCGAGCTTGTTGAGAAGATCCATCTCATCGAGCTGGCTGAACACAGCTTGCCTCTCATGGCCGTTCAAGACCAGTTCGTAGTTGGCGCCAGTGGAGTCGTAAAGCAGCATCATATCTAGGCGGCCGTGATAACGAATAAGGGCCAGCAAATGGGAGCCAACCGGGATCAGCAAGACTTTACCTGAATCGGCACCTCGCTGGAATGAAAATGCTTGGGCGCTTTCTAACCTAGCTGCTTTACCCGCAGATGCCAGAGAAGTAAGGTATGCTGTGACGCGCCAGTCGGCAGCCATCTCTGTAAACGTTTCGTCCACTCCCTGAGATGAGAGCTGGGAATCTGCCGTATAGCCTATCTCTGGGTTGGTAACCGATACTGAAGGGCTGTCAAGTAACTGGCTACAACCCCATAAGGCAAGCGGGGCCAAAAATAGAGCGATGATAGCAGTGGGCCGACTCATAAACCATGTCATGATTCCCCCTTTGAAGGATGTTTTAGGTACTCACAACGGAGTGAATACACCTGTTACCCTAGCAGAAGGAGAAAACAGTTGTCAAGAGATGTAGCTCGTGTTATGTCGATAGCAACGCTCATCTGTTGATTGCTGGCATGCGGTTAAAACTCATAGGTTGGGCGCTTGGGCGGATGCTGTGATCTGAGCCCAATACTATTCATGGCTTTAGGAGATTTACCAAGTGGAATATGCGCAGCGGCTCAAGAGAAAGCAAATATGGATTGCTGCCTAACTAAAGGCAGCTATGGACGAGCAGCTGCCAAAGTGGATGAAGGCCATGAAGGAGATTCTTGCGGAGATTGAAATCGAAAAGAGCAAGAAAAAGCACGATTAGGCGCAATTCCAAAGAGGCATAGATTTTTTAACTCAAGCCACAACTATTCATGGGATTTTGGCGCAAATTGATAGCTTGGACTGCGCGATATGTGCTTGGGGGCACTGAACTCGCGGCCCAATGCCTTCGGCGGGACTTGAACCCGCGGCCTCCAGATGTCCTATTTGTCATGGCCCGCAAGGGCTCTACACTCATAAGACAAATTATGAGTATCGCCAAGATTCTGGCGCTCTAACCAGCTGAGCTACGAAGGCGCACTGCAATTACTTTATGCAGGTGTTTTATATTAGTTTGAAGCTGCTAGCAGCCGGCCTTCCAGGTGCGCAATCCCGGCATTCACGATTTCCGCTTCGACTTTCTGGCCATGGCGGAAATTGCCGCGCATGGCAACCTTCTTGTACGCGTAGTTGCGCCCGGTCCAGACGCCGAGCCGCTTGTCATATTCGTCCACTAGCACCGTGCCCTTCCAGCCTTTCCACTGAACGTTCTTCTCAAGCGAAATCTTTCCGACCAGTTCCGACAGCCGCCTGCTCCGTTCCTGTTTGGCGTCTACCGGCAATTGCGCCATGACGCTGGCTTTGGTGCCGGGCCGTGCGGAGTACTTGGAGACGTTGGCCATGTCCGGCTTCACCTCCTCCAGCAGCTCCATGGTCTGCGCGAAGTCCGTGTAGGTCTCGGTCGGGAAGCCGACAATTATGTCGGTCCATACCGTGATCTCAGGCATCTCGGCCCGGAACGCCGCCACGATGCGCTTGAAATCACTCACGGCATAGCCGCGCTGCATGTCCGCCAGCACCGTGTCGCTGCCGGACTGCACGCACAGGTGCAGGAACTTGAAGACCTTGGCATTCCTATAGGTTTCCAGCAGCTCGCTGAGCCGCTTGCCTTTCAGGAAGTGCAGCGGGTTCATCATGCCCAGCCGCACCATGAAATCGCCGTCGACCGCGCACACCGATTCCAGCAGGCTGGCGATGTCCGTCCCGATATCCGCGCCGTACGCACTGGCGTCCTGGGAGGTCAGCCAGATTTCCTTGCAGCCGTCCGCGACAGCTAATTGCACGGCCTGCCGGATGGCGGCTGGCCTATAGCTGAGGATGTCCTTGCGCGCTAGTTTGGTGGCGCAGAATGTGCAGCTGGAGAGACAGCCGGAAGAGATTTCGATGATGTCTATAGTGGGGTTTGCCCTGACCTTTGGCAAAAGGACCTTATTCTGCCTAGAGAAGTCTTCTATCCTTCTGCCGCTGATGGCAGAACTGGCCATCTCACCTATAGAGCCTATAGCGTCCGGGCCGAGCACGCTAGCGTTTGGCGCCAGCCGTTCCGCCAGGCCTCTCCTGGCCTCTGGCAAGCAGCCCGCGACGATCAAAGGTTTAGCAGACAGCGTCTTTATGCGTTGCACCATACGTTTCTCGGTGGCATCCTTCACTGCGCAAGTGTTGACGATGCTTATGTCGGCCTGCTCCGGCGTTCGAACCAGCTCGAAGCCCTTCCGCTGCAGCAGGCCTTTCATCATCTCCGTGTCGGCCAGGTTGGCCGAGCAGCCGTAGGTCTCTAGGTATGCTTTGGGCATAGTGGATATGGGCAGCTGAGGATAAAAGTCCGGCATTTCCTGCTACATGCGGTCGATTTATAACCATGCTGCCATATTTGCTTATGGAAGTTGGCACCAGTCGGCTGAAGGAAGGCTTCGCCAAGATGCAGAAGGGCGGCGTCATCATGGACGTGGTCACACCAGAGGAGGCCAAGATAGCGGAGAAGGCCGGTGCGGTAGCAGTCATGGCGTTGCATGCCGTTCCTGCCGACATCCGCAAGGCCGGCGGCGTGGCCCGGATGGCCGACCCGGCAATAATCGAGAAGATCACCAAGGCCGTCACCATCCCGGTGATGGCCAAATGCCGGATCGGGCACATTGCCGAAGCCCAGGTGTTGCAATCAATAGGTGTGGACATGGTCGACGAGTCGGAAGTGCTTACTCCTGCTGACGACGCCCACATAGACAAGAGCAAGTTCACCATCCCGTTCGTGTGCGGCGCGCGCAATTTGGGCGAGGCCTTGCGAAGAATAAATGAAGGGGCGGCCATGATCAGGACCAAAGGTGAGCCAGGCACCGGCGACGTGGTCGAAGCGGTCCGGCACATGCGCACCATGAACACCCAGCTGGCCGAGTTGGCCAAAGCAAAAGGTAACCGCGTTTTTCTCAAGAAAAAAGCGGAGGAGTTCAAAGTGCCGTTGGAATTAGTCGAGAAGACTGCAGGCATGGGCCGCCTGCCCGTCGTTAACTTCGCGGCTGGCGGGATTGCCACCCCGGCCGACGCTGCGCTCATGATGCAACTCGGCTCAGACGGCATTTTCGTGGGATCAGGCATCTTCAAGTCGTCCAGCCCAGAGAAGTACGCCAAGGCCATCGTCGAAGCAACTAGGCATTACGACCAACCTGACGTTGTGCTCAAGGTGTCGAAAGGCCTGGGCGAGGCGATGAAGGGCATCGATACCAAAGCGCTGTTGCCGGAGCAGAAGATGCAGGAGCGCAGTCGGTGAGGTTGTAAATTTGGTTGGTATCCAGCTATGATAATCGACTTGACTCTATCCATCGACAACAAGACGCCGAACTGGCCGGGCGACCCGGAAATTGTCATAAGACAGTTTTCCACTGCCGAAAAGGATGGCATAGGCAAGAAAGTCTTGACATTCCACTCCCACTTTGCCACGCATATTGATGCCCCTTCCCATATGCTGGCCAACGGCAAAACGCTGAGCGACTATCCGATGGAAAAATTTGTCGGTGCCGCCATCGTCCTGGACGCCAGGGGACAGCAGGAGGTTGAAGCCAATTTGGGCTCGGTGAAGGAAGGGGATATAGTTTTCTTCCTGACCGCGCACAGCGACAAGGTTTACGAGAAGAGCTATTTTGCCAACAATCCCGTGCTCTCTCCCAAAACCGCACAAGAGCTGGTTGCTAAAAAAATAAAGATGGTCGGGCTGGATGCGCCTACCCCCGACAACGAGCCATATGCCTTACACAAACTTTTCTTCAAACACGACATCCTGATCATCGAAAACCTGGTCAATTTGAAAGGGTTGGTGGGGAAAAGGTTCCAATGCTACGTGTTGCCGTTGAAAATCCAGGACGGCGACGGCGCACCCTGCCGGGTAATTGCGGCCATTGATTAGGCAGGGAGCTGTAGCCCAAAATTAGATTGGTGCTATTATGAAAGTTGGTGTGTTGGGTTTGCAGGGCGATGTCAGCGAGCACCTTGAAGCGCTGGAAAAACTCGGTGCCAAAGGCGCCTGGGTAAAGGACTTGGCAAGCTTGGCGGAAGCGGAAGCGTTGATTATTCCAGGCGGCGAAAGCACAACTATAGGTCGGCTGCTGGAGGAGAGCTGGCTGTTCGAGATGGTGCAGCAGCGGGCCAAAGGCGGCATGCCCATCTTCGGCACCTGTGCCGGGCTGATACTGCTCGCCAAGGAAGCAGGGGAGCAGGCCCGGCAGACCGGGCAAAGGCTCCTTGGCCTGATGGACATGGAAGTGGATAGGAACGCGTTCGGCCGGCAGCGGGAGTCGTTTGAGCAGCCTATAGAAATCAATGGGTTGGGGCAATTTCCTGGAGTGTTCATACGGGCCCCGGCGATCCGCAAAGTGTTCGGCAAGTGCGAAGCGCTGGCGCAGCTGGACGGCAGGATCATCGCCGCACGGCAGGGCAAGCTCCTGGCGACGGCGTTCCATCCCGAACTTACCGGCGACTTAAGGTTGCACCGCTATTTTTTGGAGCAGGTGTACTGAACTAGTGATAAAGGCAACATGCGCGCTCACTTGTTTTCAACCGGTGCAAGGAAGTTTTCCGCATGGCGCTGGTCTGGCTTGCCCAGCAGGCTGGCGACAATCAACACAAAGGATGAAAAGGCCACCAGTGGTATGGCCGGCAGGAAGCCGAACGCCAATTCTTTCGGTATGAGGCCGAAATAGAACGCCAAGTAGGCCAATTCGCCGGAAACAATCGACAGGATGCAGGCGTTGGCGGTAGCCTTCTTCCAATAAAGAGCGGCAAAGGCGGTGGGGAACAGGATGGCCAGGCCAGTGAAGGTCGTGCTGGCCAGCAGTTCGAATATTGACACTTGTGGGGTGAGAGCAACTGCCAGCCCAACCAGCGCTAGCACTGCCACCAGCAGCCTTCCGACCAACAGCTGCTTGCGCTGGCTAGCCTGCCGGTTGATAAACCTGGCATAGACATCGCGGGTCAGCATCGAGCTCATCGCCAGCAGCTGCGAATCGGCAGTGGACATGAGCGCGGCAAAGCTACCGGTCATGAGGATAGCTGCCAGCAACGGCCCGCTGAACAAGGAAACCATCTTCGGCAGTATCTGGTCAGCCTCCTTGCCCAACAGGCCCGGAACATATTGGTTGCCTAACACGCCCAGAATGATCGGCGGCGTGAACAGGATGATGGTTATGATCGGATACAACAGCGCGCTCCATTTTATCGCGTTCTCATCCTTGGCCGCATAAAACCGTACGAACAGCTGGGGAAACATCAGGTTGGCCAGGCTCCATAGAATCATGAAACTGAACCAGATTTGCGGCGTGAAAAAATTGCTTGCGCCGGGCCGAGAAAACAATTCTGGCCGTTGCTCCAACAGTTGCTGGTTGGCCGGTTCCAGGCCGCCGAGGCCGGACAGGACAATGCCGAACGCGGACAGCATGGCGATGATCATGATGACGCCCTGCAAGACGTCGGTCCAGGCGTCGCTGCGCATGCCGCCGAGCAGGACATAGAACAATATTGCTATAGTTATGATCACCGCACCGGTCTCAAAAGGTATCAGGCCGTCGGTCAGCTTGCTGAGCGCGATGCCGCCGCCTATAGGCTGGGTCGCCAGGTAGGGGATGGTGAACAGCACCATGACCGCCAAGAATAACACCCGCAGGCCGTCGCTCTTGAACCTTTCCCCAACCAGTTCGCTCGGCGTGATCAGCCTATAGGCTTTTCCCAGACGCCAGATCCTGCGACCTAAAACATAGAACATGACGGCAATAAAAGCCGTGCCGAACGCCATGATGCCATAGTAGGAATAGCCGTGGGTGTACGCAGCGCCGGCAAAGCCGAAGAAAAAGAAGGCGGAGAAGTTGGTCGCAGCCAGCGTGAAGAACAGCACGACCTTGCCCAGGCTGCGGTTGGCGACGAAATAATCCTCCGGGGTTTTGCCGGACTTGCGGTAGCCCCAATAGCCTATAGCCAGCAGGGCTAGCAAGTATACGGCAACGACCGCCAGTTCGATCATGCTTGCCTCCAATACAGCCGCGAAAAGGCCAACAGCTCGATAAACAGCAGCAATTGGAGCGCAACGTAATAGATGACGGCCTGCGGCAGGCCGAAGGCCAAGGTTTGGTCAAGGTGCCGGCCGAAAGGATCCAAGGCCAGAATGAAGGTCGCGGCAAAAACTAGGGCCCAGAAGATTTTCGACTTGCCGAAAGGCATCTTGATTTCAGCCGCAGGCCTAAAAAGGCTGCGCTTTCCAAACGGCTATTGACTTATGGTTAGCCCTCCCTAGATTGCGCCATTCTTGGGCATCGCTTAGCAATCGTTCCTGGTAAATGGTAATTTAAAGCTAATCGCGTTTATCGCTGATGGAAGACATTGCAGCCGAATTCCAGCGCATCCTGGGCGAGCTTTCCGACGTCCGGCCGCTGGCCGGATCGATGCACGTGCCGGAGCAGGTGCTGGAAATGGCGGAAGCGGAGCTGGTGTTTAACGGCCGGTATGAGATCGCTATCCCTAAAGGGTATCCATCTGGCCAGATGGAACAGAATGGCGCCCGCGCTTTCCAACGGCCGACCGCCGGCAAGCATGAAAATTCCAGGCTGCGGGTGGGCGAGACCCTGCTACACGTGCGGCCCAAGGGCAAGGGAAACCTGTGCTCGATAGGCATATTCTTGCTGGACGAGGCTGAGGCCGCCGGCCCCGCCGGCAAAGGCAAGGTCATTGCCGCTGACGAGCTGGCATATGTGATGCGCCACGACAACGGTGTGGTCTCGGCTTGCTACACGAAAAGCGGTTCGCCTTTTGCTATCGCATACAGCTGGTACCCGAAAGGCATGGAAGGCTTTGGTGGCCGGCCATACCCGACGAACCGGGAAGAAATTGCGGAAACCCTCCAACATCGGATGCGCGGCAGCGACATAAACTGGGAAAGGGGTTACAAGAAGCTTCCAGGCCTGGTTGAGCTGGCCATCGGAAAGCGCCGGATGGGTTGAAAGGGATACCAATTTGAATCGATTCCAAGCCTATTGGTGATGACAATTGCAAATATCAATGAGCCCGAGGGGATTCGAACCCCCAACCCTCAGGTCCGAAGCCTGATGCTCTATCCATTGAGCCACGGGCCCTTTCGCTTTTAATTGGAAGGCAGGATTAATAATAAGGGTCGACATGCAAGCCATAGAAATCGTAAGGGTGTCGAAGAAGTTCAGGCAGAAGGGCGAGTATGTGCACGCGCTCAATGACGTCTCGCTGGACATAAAAAAAGGTGAAATCTTCGGCCTGCTCGGCCCCAACGGCGCCGGCAAGACTACGCTCATCAATATCATATCCGGCTTGCTGCTGCCGGACTCCGGCACCGTGAAAGTGCTGGGCATGCGTGCCGAGGAACGGAAGGTGCTGGATCGGATAAACTTCATTTCCAGCGAAGGCCGCTTCCATTGGGCGCTCAGCGGCCTGGACATCCTGGAATTCTACGGCCGCGTGTACGGCCTCAGCAAAGGCCAGCGGCAGGAACGGATCAAGGAACTGGCCGGCTTCCTCGGCCTTGACGACATCCTTTCGAGGAAATATGGCGTGCTATCGACTGGGGAGAAGATGCGGCTCGGCTTCGCGAAGGCGCTCATCAACCGGCCGGAGGTGCTGGTCATGGACGAGCCGACCCTCGGCCTGGACCCGAACATCTCGATAAAAGTCCGCAAGGAGATCAAGCGCATCAACCGCGAGCGCAAGATAACGATGCTCCTGACCAGCCACTACATGCTCGAGGTCGAGCAATTGGCCGATAGGGTTGCCTTCATCAACAAAGGCCGGATCGTGGACTCCGGCAGCATCGAGAGTGTCAAGCGCAAGGAGTTCAGCACCTATAGGGTGATATTGCAGCTAAAGAAGGCGGATAGCGCTTTCCTGAAGCGCAACGGCTTTGAAACGAGGGATGGCAAGGTGCACAAGACGCTATCGGCTGGCCAGGACATCAGCGACGTGATCGCCATGCTCACCGGCAAAGGCATGCGGATAACCGACATCCGGATTAAGAAGCCGACGCTCGAGGATTATTTCGTGAAAGTGCTGGGCGAGGAGGTGGAAGATGAGGCTTAACAAGCTGGCGGCCCTGATCTATCGGGACTGGCTGCTGTTCTGGCGCGTAAAGTGGCGCAGCGTGGAGACGTTCTACTTCCCGCTGACCACGCTATTGATCTGGGGCTTCTTCACGCTGTTCGCACGGGACTTTGCGGTCGAGGCCGGCATGATAATCCTGGCCGCCAACATCTTCTGGAGCTTCGCGCACCGCGCCCAGTATACGGTCAACATCAACATGATGGACGACACCTGGACCGGCAGCTTCACACAGCTGCTGCTGTCCGGCATCTCCGAATACGAGTACATAGCTGCCCGGGTCATCTTCTCGTCCATTGAGTCTCTCGCCGTGCTCGGCATACTGCTGTTCCTGGCGGTGAACGTGTTCGGCCTGGTAATCATAATGTCGCACCTCGTTGCTATCGGCCAGATGATAGCCATAACCCTGGTCGGGTCTATAGGCATTTCCATCATGATAGCGGCCATCGTCCTTTCCCTAGGGCGCGAATACGGCTTCCTGACCTGGACCTCGATGGAGGTCTTCATCCTGCTGTCGGCGCCGTTCTATTCAGTAGACGTGCTGCCCGGCTTCCTCCAGCCGGTCGCGGAAATAATGCCGTTCACCAAGGTGTTCGAAGGCGTCAGGAGCCTGGTGTTCAGCGGCTACGTGGACCAGGCGTTGATAGTCCAGGGCGCGATCACGGCCGCCGCATACCTGATCGTTTCATTGCCGGTCTTCTTCCTGATATTCCGGCACGCGAGACGGAGCGGCCAGCTGACTAGGATGAGCTGGTAACCTCTTGGAAAGCCGGGATTGCCGTTACTTGTTGCATTTAAATGTCTTGCTGTTTTAGTTAACTCATGGATGGTATAGAAATTCTCTACGCCGACGGATTCGACGGCACCGGTAGCGGAGCAATAGATACAGAACAGCAAAAAGGACCAGAATACATTTTCGCTGAAAAAGAACGAAGATCGCCGTTCACCGCTGCTGCAATAGCCAATGGTGTTGAGGATAAGATTGATGTTTTGTTGCAGAAATATGACATTTCTATAGCGTTCGCTTCCATGACTCCGCCAACTGATCGGGGCCAGTCAACTGTCGGCAGGCCGGCATATTTGGTATCTACAACCGATGCTCTACAGGCGGATAAGATAATAGCAGAGTTCGTGAAAGAAGTCAACGAGACATTCACCGAGAAACGTGCCTTTGGCCGCACGCACTTATCGCTTGGCGCGGAACTGGAATTGTTGCCATACCGTGGCCATATAATATATGTTTCCAAGAATCTTTCTGATTACGCACACGGCAAGGAGCTTGCAGCCCAGAGAGCGACCCAGGAAATGCAATAAGGCTAGAAGCTTTGCAGCCCAACGCCGCGAGAAAGTGCTCGCGGCAAATCTTTTGCTTTCATG
>JACQOC010000128.1 GCA_016202785.1 Candidatus Aenigmatarchaeota archaeon | reverse complement strand
TCTTCTTCCGGAGCGCGGGCTTGCGGGCGAGCGCCTTGACGAACTCATCGGAAGTGCGGCCGGAGTCCAGGCCCACATAGGCCTGGCCCAAGAAAGTCTTGAGGTAATCGGAGAGATATACGACCGCCGCCTTTGCCGCCGCACGCCTTAACTTTGCTCGTTGGTCGGCCATTGTTAATATGGGTGGGCTAGCTATTATAGATTCAGCCAATGTGCTGGCCCGTGCGGAAGCCGATCTCGACGGTCTTGCCGGCCAGCTCCAGTGCGCCTTTCTTGTCCAACACCGGGCCGAAGCTGACTTTTGCGGCATTGACGCCTTTGGCCAATTCTTTTTCCTGTTTTTTCAAAATCGCCGCGGTTGCCACATCCGTGGCAAGGGTCAGCTCGATAAGGTCGGTTACTGCCAGCCCGGCGCCCTTGCGCAGCACCTGCACCTGCCGGATGACTTCGCGCAAAATTGCTTCTTCCATCAGCGGCTGGCCGATCGCAATCTTGCCGAAAGCCGTCTGCTTCCCGTCCGGCAGCTTGCCGATTACCAGCTGCTTGCAGTTGGCCATGAAACAGACCGCATCCTGCACTTGGGAAAGCAGCTGGGCGTCGCTGTCCTTCATTTCGACCTTTATCGCGTCGAGCGGCCAGCGCAGCTTGACGCCTTTCTCCTGGCGCAGCGCGTTAGCCGCTTCCACCAGCTGCTGGGCCAGCGCCATGGCCTGCTCCAGCCCCTTATCCGGCTTGGCCGGTGTCGGCCAATCAGCAAAGTGCACGCTTGCCTGGCCTTGGAACAGCTGCCGGTACATGTGGTCGGCCAGGAACGGCGACAGGGGAGCGAGCATGATGCAAGTCTGCTGCAGCGCCAGCCGGAACGCGTAAACCGCCCCGGCCCGGTCCTTGCCCGCATACCCGGGGCTGAGCCGCTCCCGCACCAGCTTGATGTACCATCGGGACAGGTCGTTGAGGATGAAGTCAGAAAGGGCTTTCGCGTGCAGGTGGATGTGGTAATTCGCTAGCGCTTCCTTGCCGGCAGTGGCCACACCCGCCAGCCTGCTCAGGATCCAGCGGTCTTCCGGCAGCAGCTGCTGGGGCTTGGCCACATCCGCCGGCGCATAAGTCTGGCCGAACTGGAAGCAGTTGTAAAGGATGCTGAACACCGTTTCCGTCTCCTTCAGCGACTCCCACTTGAAATAGAAGTCCTCCCAGGCCGGGAAGCTAAGGAGGTAAAAGCGCAGCACGTCGCGGCCATGTTTCTTGATGACCTCTTCCGGAGAAACGATATTGCCTTTGCTCTTGCTCATCTTGATGCCTTTCGCATCCAAAATGAAACCGTGCAGCAGCACGTTCTTGAACGGCGCTTGGCCGAAAGTCATGTAGCTGGTGATCATCTGGCTGTTCCACCAGCCGCGGAACTGGTCCGGCCCTTCCACCTGGAAGTCGCTTGGCCACAGCTTCTCCTTCAGCTTGCGGTCGGCCGGGAAGCCGAGCGAGGCCCAACTGGCAACGCCGGAATCGAACCAGACGTCCAAGACGTCTTTCACGCGCTCCATTGGCTTGGCGCATTTCCCGCACTTGATCTTGACCGCGTCGATGGCCGGCCGGTGGAAGTCGATGTCTTTGGCCAGGCCGGATTTCTGCTTGAGTTCGGCCGCACTGCCGATCACATCGATGTTGCCGCAGGCGCAGGTCCAGATCGGCAGCGGGATGCCCCAATAGCGCTGCCGGCTCACCGGCCAATCCCCAAGGTTGTTCATCCAGTCATCGAACCGTGTTTTGGCCCAGGCCGGCACCCAGTTTACCTTCTTGTTCTCTGCCAGCAGCTGGTCGCGGAACGCCGTTACTTTGAAGAACCACTGCTTGACCGCCAGCATCAGCAGCGGCGTGGAACAGCGCCAGCAGGTCGGGTACTCGTGGCTGACGCTCTCCTTGGCCAACAGGGCATGCCGCTCCAACAGCCTTTTGATGATAATGCCATCTGCCGATTTCGCATAATTGCCTTCCAGCCAGACGCCGGCCTCCTTGGTGAAAGTGCCGTCCAGGTTCAGCGGGCAGATCAATGCCAGGCCATTCTCTTTCCCGACCCGGAAGTCCTCGGCGCCATGGCCGGGCGCGGTATGCACCAAGCCGGTTCCTTCCTCGATACTCACGTAGCGCGCCGACAAGACCACCCGATGGCTGTTCCTGACGGCGGCAAAGGCTGGCACCAGGTCCAGCAACGGGTGCTCATACTGCACGCCTTCCAGGTCTTTGCCCTTCACCGTCTTCACGATCTTGAACTTGTCCAGCTTGGCTTTCTGCATTACCTTGTCCACCAGCTCTTTGGCCATGACCAGCGTCTCGTTGCCCGTCTGCACGTAAGCGTAATCGAAGTCCGGGTGCGCCATGATGCCGGTGTTGCCGGGCAAAGTCCACGGTGTGGTGGTCC
>JACQOC010000013.1 GCA_016202785.1 Candidatus Aenigmatarchaeota archaeon | reverse complement strand
GGCTCGAACCTGCGACCTCTGGCACCCAAAGCCAGCGCTCTGCCTGACTGAGCTACGCCCCGATGTGGTCACGTCATTCGCAGTTGACAAGGCAAAGTAGCGCGTGAAGGCCGGCAGGGGGACGGTTCCGGCAGACATGGCAATCGCTATCACAATTCAAATGTACGCCTCTATTAGCTGCCAAATTCTGCTGCGTGTCGTCCCCCTTACTACAAGGTTGGCCAAGGTGCGCACCGGTCTTGGTGGTTCGCGCAATAGGCAATCTGGCGCGCGGCGCGCAAGGCATGGTCATAACTTGATCGCATTGACGGTGGCGAGCGCAATCCCATCCCGGAGCCTGATCGAAAGTCATTGGCGGCACTCCATGCGACCGAAAATTAGGTAAGCAGGCGGCGTCCCCCGACAGCATTGCGATGCACAATCATCGCACTTTTCCTATGGGACGCTTTCCTTCCTTCACTGTGTTGCAATCTCCGTGTTGGCAAACCGATTTTGACAACCCGAAGACCTAGGAAGAAAGAAACGTGATCACGGGCGTTGGCTTTGACTAGCCATATTTTTATGTTACATTTGTAGTCTAATCTTAAAAAGCTGTAGTAGCTGCATTTTCACGGTTTTTTTGCCCGGCCAACAGCCAGACTATACTGCACCATGTTCCAGTAGACGAAAAAAACAGCGCACAGCCTATAGGCCATCAAAAAACCTATAGGCTATGCCGGTCTTAGGGTGGAAGGCGGCGCGCCGCCGGAAGCGGCCAAAGGGTTAGGCCATATAGCAGCGGCGCACAGCATTCCGTTAGCGGCTTCCAGAGCAGTTAGGCGATGAAGATCTACATTGGCTCGAACAGCTCCGACATCTCCGGCGCCGGCGGCAGGCCTTCAAATCCGCCCTCTTCGCGCATTTTCGCCACCGCTGCTGCCAACGGCTCCAGCACCTTCTGATCACGGACGACTGTGGTGCCGCCGTTTCTGAAATGTTGGATGGCACTGTCAAGCCTGCCGCCAGGCCTGACGGAAAACACCGCGGTCAGCACTTTTTGCCCTCGCTGATGTTTGCAAAAATGGGCAAAAAGCTCCCCGCCCCTTCTTCTTGACAATACGACTTCTACTCCCGCACGTGAGTCATCATTGCGCACGACATTTGAGCCTTTGCTCACGATAATCTCCTCTCTGTTGTTTCCTCAACCGGAAAGCTTACACCTGATTCTTGCGCCGCCCAATCTTGCGCGATTGGCTGGAGCCGGCCTTGCCGCGCCGCGCTTCCTCGTCTTCCGGCGGCGGCTCAGTCGGCCATTTCGCCCGCCTATCGCCCGGCACCGCTGACGACGGCCAGTGCGGCAGCTCCGGGTTGGCCCTGGCCGGCGACTTGCGCCGGCCGAAGCCGATCATCGTCTTGTTTTCTGGCAACAACGTTCCTGCACCCCCTTCCAGTTTCCGTTTTTGAATGGCACGGGGAAGGCCCCCTTGCTCCGTCTTCAGAGGGACAGAGTTGAAGCAGCGCGGCTGAGATGATATGATCAGCTCCTTTGGGCCGCGCGCCCCTTACCGGCGCCTTCCCCTTCAAATCCCGTTTATCCCAAATTGGCTGGTCCCGACATTTCTTCCATGCGGCCGAAGTCGCACCACGGCCCTGTTTGCAGCGTTTCTCTTACCGACTGCAACACCTCGCTGGCGAATGCGCTGCCCCCGATCCGGAAGGCCCGGGCAAGATGCGCGTCGTCCAGGAACGGCTCCAGCATGGCGCAGCTTTCGGCCAGTTTGCCGCGCAACGTCAGCCATAAAGTCGGCAGCGCGCCGAGGCGCAGCTTCTTGATGTGCCGTATTGCGATCGCCAAGTTATCGGCGATGTCCACAGCCGGCACGAACGGAACCGGTTGATTCAGCTTAGTTCCGGCAGCCGGCTCGGCAACAGCTTGGGCAGCGTCTGCCGCCTGGACCTGGCCGGCAGCAGCAGGTGCAGCATCCATATCTTGAGGCACGGCACCAGGCAAACCGCAGGCCGCCAGGAATTCCGGCGCCAGGCTGATCTTGAGCACGCCTTTGGCCGCTTGCTTTGACAGGCCGAACGCCCGGCAAATTTCTTCCATGTTGCTGATGGTGGCGGCCAGCGCCTTGCCGGTAGTCAGCTCCAGGTTGGCGTCAACTATCTCCGGCACCGTGATGTTGTCTAGCAGCTTGCGATATAGCGTCTCGCCGATTATGAGCAGCGTCAGCGTCTCCGACCAATCGCGCGGCTCCTGCTCCAGGACGGGAAGCATGTGGTGCCATTCCATGTCTCCCGGCAATTTCAGCCTGGCAGCCAGGCTATACAGCAGGTTGTGCCGCACCGCAACGCGCTTGAACGCATAGGCCAACTCGTGTCGGCCGTCATGGTCGCGCGTCGCGCGCTGCAATTCGGCGCTCATTTGCAGGACCGTGCGATGGCAGACATAGCTGAGCAACGCCAGCATGTTGCTAGTTAAGCTTGCTGCGGTCGATGTCATGGTACACCCCCTCTACGCAGTCATTGGGATGGACAGCGCGCAGGCCCCAGCGGCCGGTTACCAGTGGCCTGACCTCACCGTAATAGTAGAACTCACGGCTCAGGTTGTTGGGCAGGCTCTTGAAGCCAAGCTCCAAGGATAGCGCTTCCGTCGGCGTGGTCGTCGGCCGGCCGAACATGGCATAAGCATGCGGCAGCAGGAAATCCAGCAGGATCTGCAGCATGTCGCGCACCCACCTGATCTCTTCCGGCGAGCCATGCGTCAAGTAATGCTCGATGATCTGGCAGCCAGTCGAAATGTGGTAGTTCTCGTCGGTCCGGAACTGCAGCGCAAACGCGCGCAGCGGCAGGAAAGTGGAGCTGCACAGGTTGGCCAGCTGCCATTTGCCGACCCGATCCACAAAGCAGCAGAACACTGCAAACCATAAGGTGGTCAGGATTGCCGCGCGCCGCGCGCTCAGCACCAGCTTAAGAGTTTGGTATACCAGCCTGGCCAGCTCCGGTATCTTGATCTTCATGTTGAACTGCGTTAGGATATGGTCGCCGATCGCGCCATACAGCACCGCATCAGCCTTGTCCAGCAGCCTGGCCTTCTTCTCTTCCGGTATGTCCTGCCGCTCAATAAGCCGCTTCAGCGACTTCACGATCAACGAGCCGACAAAGAAATGGGTCTGCTCCTGCGCTATCACGCCGGCCAATGCATGCAGATGCTGTGCTTCCTGCACGTCCGAAAGTGCGTTGGCCTGGCACTGCGTGCTGCCTTGTTCCGTATCCGTTTGGGTCGCTGCCAGCGTGAACAAAGCGTCGAACGTCTCCGGGCTGCTCACCAGCCGCGGGTCGTCCGGCCCCATGATAATCATGCTGGGCCGGTATGTGATCGGCTCCGGGAAGGGAATCCCTTGCCGGAAAATGTCCGGGTTTTTGCGCCAGTCTGACTTCCATACTGCGCTTCCGATTCTTAATCCGCCCATTGGCTTCTCCTTAATTAGCCTTGACTACACGGCTTCCAGGATTGCCGCTATGCCCTGCCCGCCGCCGATGCACAGTGAGGCAATCCCGAACTGTTTCTTCTGCACGGCCAGCTCATGCCCGAGGGTAAGGGCCAGCCGTGCGCCGCTCGCGCCCAGCGGATGGCCCAATGCAATCGCTCCGCCGTTGACATTAAGCCTTTCTTCCCTGATTTTCAACGCTTTCGCCGTTGCCAGCGTCTGGCCGGCAAACGCTTCGTTAATCTCGATGAGATCAATCTCGCTGAGGCACATGCCGGCCTGCTTCAGCACTGCGCAGATAGCCGGGACAGGCCCGCTGCCCATCTCCTTGGGTTCCACGCCCACGGTGGCCCAGCCCTTGATGCTGGCCAGCTTCTGGCCGGCGAAACTTAGCGCCATTTCTTCAGCAGCCAAAAGCACGACGGCAGCCCCATCGCAGATGCCGGACGCGTTGCCGGCGGTGACAAACTCGTTGGGCGTGCTGTCCGCCGGAAAGCTTGCCAGAGGTAATGCCGCCAGGGCCTCGTATGTGGTGCCCGGCTTGATGTGCTCGTCCTGGCTGGCGGCGCTTTGTTGCTTGCCAGGCAGCGGCACCTCGATTATTTCCCGTACAAACCGGCTGCGGTTGCGCGCATTGGTTGCCAGCTGCTGGCTGCGCAGCGCAAATTCATCCTGTTCCTTTCGGCTGATGCCAAATTTGCGCGCCAGGTTGTTCGCCGTCCCGGCCATGGTGCACTTGGCAACAGGGTCGTACAGCGCCTCCCACAAGGAATCCTCAAGCTTCTGCGAACCCAGGCGCAGGCCGTCGCGCGCGCCGCGCAGCACGAACGGCGCCTGGGTCATGTTTTCGGTGCCGCCGGCGATGACTACTTTTGCCTCCCCGGCCAGTATCAGCCTTGCGCCTTGCACGATGGCTTCCAGGCCTGAGCCGCACAGCCGGTTGACGGTAACGGCTGGCGTTTCGACCGGCAGGCCGGCCTTCAATGCCGCATGGCGCGCCAGGTAAATCGCATCCGACGACGTCTGCAGCGCATTGCCGAGGATGACATGGTCAACTTGGTCTTTTGGAATCCCGGTCTTGGCCAGCAGGCCGCGTATCGCATGGGCGGCCAGTTCGATGGCCGACACTTTCCGGAACGCACCATTGAACGCGCCGAACGGCGTGCGCGTTCCATCCACGATAACGACTTTCCTTATCTCACTCATCGTTTGCTCCTTTGTTTGCTCCTGCCCGGCTGGATGCAAAATTGCGATAGCCAAGAGGTTCTGTTGGTTTTTCACCGGTTGATGGTCTCGGTCCTTCGGTAGTAGGTTATCTCCGCCAGTTTGTAGCCCTCCATCATGGTCGCCTTCACCACCTCAGCGCGCAGCGTGATAAAGTCGAATTCGCCCAGGGGCATGGGAATGTTCTTTGTTGCCGATTGGCTGGGGACCAGGCCGGTTATTTTCCACGTTTCATACTCCTCCCATTGGCACGACTCCCGGCCGCCACGCACATAGCCAAGGCAGTATGTGATCCTGACGTCCTTGCTGAGCAGGCGCCCATCGGCTGAGTAGTTGGTGATTTTCAGCACATAAGAGGCTTCGTTGCCGGCAACGCTTTCCAGCAGCCACTCCACGTTCATTGGATGGGTCTGGCCGAACATCGCCACAGTCCCAACAACAATCGCCAGGAACATAAAAACTATGCCAGCAATGTACCGCATCGAGAAACTCGATTGTTTAGAGCTCATGGTTCCTCCTCTCCTTTCATCTTGTATCCTTGACGACCTTGCCGTCCAGCATCACTAGCGGTATGTTCTCCGGGTTTTCCAGGATGCGGATATCCTGCAACGGATTGCCCTTGCAGATGATGATGTCAGCTAGCTTGCCAGCTTCGATGGTGCCTAGTGTTCCTTCCCAGCCCAGGCATGCTGCTGCAGTATGGGTCGCTGCCGTGATGGCTTCCATCGGCGTCATGCCGATGTCGCACAACAGGCCCAGCTCCCTTAGGTTCTCGCCATGCGGGAACACGCCGGCATCGGTGCCGAAGGCGATGGCAACCCCGTTTTCATGCGCATTGGCGATGGTCTGCTTGTGGACGTCAACCACTTCCTTTGCTTTCATCACCGCGTGCTCCGGCATCTTGCCCTTGGCGCCCTGCTCGATGACCGCGATGACTGCAATGAGGGTTGGCACCAAGAATACATTGTTGTCTGCCATCGCCAGCAGCGTGTCATAGCTGGCGAAGATGCCGTGCTCGATGGAATGGACGCCGGCCGCGATGGCGTTCATGATGCCTTCATCACCTTGCGCATGCGCCATCACCTTGATGCCGTTGCGAAACCGGCCTTCATTGACGATGACCTGCAGCTCTTCCGGCGAAAACTGCGCGTACTTGGGATGGTCAGTCGGGCTGAGCACGCCGCCGGTCGTGTGCACCTTGATGACGTCAGCGCCGGCGCGCAGCACTTCCCGCACCTTCTTGCGCACCTGTTC
>JACQOC010000125.1 GCA_016202785.1 Candidatus Aenigmatarchaeota archaeon | reverse complement strand
TCGATGTTACAATGCCCGTGTGGGTTGTGTAAAGAATGTGTCGCTGCAAAATTCACTTCTGGCAATTCGGGCAATAAAACGTCGAGCGCTGCCCGGTCCGCACGCTTCTTATTTTTCCCCTGCAGTTGCGGCAGGCCTGGCCGCCCCGGCCGTAAACGAACAATTTTTGCTGGAAATAGCCTGGTTGGCCGTCGCTCTGCCGGTAATCGCGCAGCGTCGTGCCGCCCTGCTGGATGGCATTCGCCAAAACGCTCCTGACCGCCGCTACCAATCGTTTGCATTCGGCCCTGGTCAGCCGGCCGGCCGGCCGTGATGGCCGGATGCCGGCCTGGAACAGGCTCTCGCTGGCATAGATGTTGCCCACGCCAGCAACAATTTTGCTGTCCATGATGAAGCTCTTGGCCGCCAAGCTGCGCTTCCTGGATTTCTGGAACAGGTAATCGCTGGAAAACCCTTTGCCGAGCGGCTCCGGTCCCAGGTCGCGCAGCAACGGATGCTGCTCCGGCCGGCCAGCCGTCCACAGCAATGACCCAAAGCGCCGGGGATCGGTGAAGCGCAAGCAGCCGTGCTCAAGGATGATGTCGAAATGGTCGTGCTTGCCTGCGGGCTTGGCTTCTGATAGGAACTGTAACCGGCCGGCCATGCCTAGGTGTATGATCGCCGTGCCGTTATCGGCCTGCAGCAAAAGGTATTTGGCGCGCCGCTCCAGCTTGGTGATGCGCTGGCCCTTCAAGCTTGTTACCTCTTTCGGCACCGGCCAGCGCAATTGTTCCTGCCGCACGACTATGCCCTTCACCAGCCGGCCGGGCAGGTGGCCCAGCCCCAGCCTTACCGTCTCGACTTCCGGCAGTTCCGGCATGGCGTAATTTGTAGCCGGCGCTAATAACCACGGCCCCCCATGCCAGAAAGGCGTCAGCAGGCCCTTGCAAATACGGAGCGTAAGGAGAAAGCAGCGCTTGCTTATTTTTATATATTATGCGGAAAGTAATTAATAGCAATTATGGGCGCCAAGGCATTGCGGCAGAAGAAGAAAAAAGTCCTCGTCATTGGGTACGGGGGCACCATTGTGATGATTGTCGACGAGAAAACCAAATCGGTAAAGCCTGCCGCCAACCTCAAACAGGTCTTGGCGCTGCTGCCAAGGTTGGACGAGGTAGCGGATATTTCCATGGAGATCCTGTCCAACAAAGACAGTACCAACGTCACTCCCGATGACTGGACCAGGCTGGCCCTATTCCTCTATAACAACAGGGACGCCTACGACGCCTTTGTCATTACCCACGGGACGAACACCATGGCCTATACGGCTTCCGCGCTGACGTTGGCTCTGGGCTCCGGATTCCAAAAGCCAGTCGTGCTGACCGGCTCGCAGCTGCCGCTGACCGTTTATGGCAACGACGCGAGGTTTAACTTTGAAAACTCAATCAAAGTGGCGGTCGAAGCGTCGAACCAAGGCATAGCCGAGGTGATGGTCGTCTTCTCCGACGTCATCCTGCGCGGCGGGAGAACCGTTAAGGTTAGCGAATCTGCGTTTGACGCTTTCAAGTCCCCCGCATTCCCGGAGCTCGGGGTCATCACCTCGACCGGGATACACTTTAGCCCGATCGTCAGGCGGGTAGACAAGAAGGCCCGGCTTGAATTGAACCCTAATTTCAGCACTAACATCGTGAGCCTCGACCTGACCCCCGGCCAGTTGCCTTCCATGGTGGAGTCGTTCCTGACCATCGGCAAGTGTAAGGGCTTGATTCTAAAGTCCCATGGCGCAGGCTCCGTGCCTACGGAAGGGGAATATTCCTTCATATCCCTCATCCAGAAGGCCGTCCGTGAGTATAAGATACCGGTCATTGTTTCGACCAAGTTTTTGGGGGGCAATGCCTACAAGGAGATTAACGACGAGTGCGCGGTGCGCGCGATTGAGGCCGGCGCCATCCCGGGCGGAGACTTGACGGACGTCATGACCGAAGTGAAGCTTATGTGGATCCTGGCGCAGGGCGCTTTCTCGGAAAAACAGATCCACGCCAGGATTTTGACCGATTACGTAGGCGAGGTTACCGAGGCCAACGTCGGCCTGGCCAAGCTCACCGCCAGTAAATAGACCGCCGAGTGGCACGCATATGCAGGATCGGCCGGTGCCGCGGGCATTCGCGAAAATGGAAAGTTTTTTTCTCGTTACCCGATAGCCGGCGGCAGCCCGATCCCGGACTAAAACATCCAATGGCTACTCTTCCGACACCCTTGGGGCCAGGATGAAGCGCATCTGCAGCTTGTCCACCTGGCGGAAATCGAGGCGCATCGGGTAGTCCTTGCCGAACTCGACCACGGTCTGCGGCGCCAGCTTGGCCGCCTTGATCATCTTCTTTAAGTAATCCAATGGGTATTGGGACTTGGCGCGCTCCGGCGCATGCACGCCGAGCAGGCCAGAGTCGCCCTGCTTCAGCTCCAGGTGCGCGCTGCTGACGTCGCCCTTGGCGTGCATCCGGAATACCGACGGCTCCGCTTCCAGGAAGACCGAATCCCCGATGACTTCCGCATCGGCTATGCCCTCTTCGATTATGCTGCTCTCAACCTCGATGCGCACCGGGAACTTGAGCTGGTCGATCGGCGGTTTTTCCGACTTCACTTCGATGAGCGGCAGGCTGAAAGTGCGCACGCCCCGGCCAACGGCTTTCAGCACCAGCTTGCCGCTGTCATATTCCAGGTGCAATTTGTCGCTGGACTTGACGCGTTTGAGAATGGCCGTCAAATTTGCCATGTTCAGGCCCAGGGCGGTATCGCTGCTTACGTCAAAGCTGTCAAAAGCGGTCGGCAGGATCTTCAAATCGACCACGCTGACCATGGTGCGGTCCGGGGCCAGCAGGCTGATGCCGGACTTGTCCACCACCAGGTTGGCCTCGTCGATGATTTCCGAAACGATCGGGATGGAATTTTTTAGGATGTCGATGTCGGACAGCACCAGCTTGAACATATCAACAATGAGTTCGTCGCCTTATAAATATTATTGCATTGCATTACGCGCTGTCATTTCTTGCGCGCCTGCTCGGCCTGCTCAACGCGTTTCAGCAGCTGCAGGTCGAGGCCGGTCGCGTCCTGCAAAATTTCCGCCTGCAGCTCGACGCCGCCTTCCATCGCTATGACCCGGCCGAACACCCTTACCCGCTTGCGGCCGGCCAGGTCCTGCGGGCCGTCAAAAACCGCCGTTACCTGCCCGGTGCCGTCGTCCAGGATGATGCGGTTGTCCTGCGCGTCGATGACGGTGCCGATGACCTGCACGCGCATGTCGTCAGCCGTTATCTCAGCGATGCGCTTGCGCACGCTCGGCAGCCTTTTCCTAACGTCCTCGTCGGCCATAGTGTCTATTGCGACCCAAGGATTAAATGCCTGTGATTGCTGGCCGCTGGCCAAATCGGCGTTGCCGCAAAAGCGCATGCCAGCGACGCTAAAATAATGATCGTCTTTCACTTTCCACGAGGGACGAAAGCTTTATATACTACCTTGCCCATTAGGAGTATAAGTTCAAGAGTCTGTTTCTCACAGAGTTCTGAACTGTTTAAAAAACAAAATATTAGGGGCAGCGGCAATATCTACAATGCCGGCCACCTTTAAGGAGAATATATGAAAGAATTGAAGAAGATCGTGCCTGACACCAGCATACTGATAAAAGGCCACCTTTCCAAGCAGCTGGACGACGGCATACTCAAGAACGTCGACATCATCATCCCGAAAGCGGTGGTCGATGAGCTGCAGTCGCAGGCCAGCACCGGCCGCGACATCGGCTTCAAGGGCCTGGA